>JAKRWB010000483.1 GCA_022353185.1 ANME-2 cluster archaeon
AAAAACAGTTGGGGAACTGGCTGGGGCGAGAGCGGTTATTTCAGGATATCCTATTCTGAAAACGTTCTAAACTTTGACGTTTGGTATAATGATCCGTATGATGCCAGAACTTTCTTTTTGGATGACAGTTATTATGTAACAGGTACAGATATAGGAACCATTCCTACAGTAAATAGTGCTCAAGCAAATATCACCTATGCAAATAGCACGACACCAATTAATTTCACAGTTTACGCAAAAGGCAATTCTATTAAGCAACTATTGAGTGTTAAAATAAATGGAACTTCGATGAGTGGTACACTCTTAACAGGAGGTACATTTAGTACAATTAAAACTCTTTCTGATTTTGGATGTCAAAGTTTTGAAGGGAATTGCGTACTTACGATAAATGCCACAGATGATGCGGGCAAAGCCAATACTAGCGAAAAAATTACTGTCGTGGTTGATGACCTTGCGCCAAGAGTTACTGCAAACCCTACCGTTTATCCAGATAATCAAAATGCAGCAAGGAACGGAAGCCTAATAACCCTTAATGCAACAATTATCGACTTTGGAGATGGTGTTATAAACGCCACGGTCAACGCATCTCAGGTCAACGGCAGCCTAGGAAATATAATCCTTAACAACATCAGCGGATTCTGGACAAATTCAAGTGTGCTATTGAATACATCAGATGGAATATATTATTTGAATATTACTGCTTATGATAATGTGAGCAACTTAAATAATACCGTACAGATAACCGTTATCGTTGATAACACCCCTCCAAATGTATCTGTATATCCTGTCTCCTACCAGCGCGGAAGCGCTGCAAACACCCACAGCATCATAGGATTCAGTGCATCTGCTGATGATCCTCTTATTAATAGCACTTCAGCAGGGCTGAAAAATGCATCTGTGAATGCATCCCTGATAAATAATACTGGCAGGATAGAACTCACAAACCAATCAGGTATCTGGAGAGGCAATGCCACATTTGATATATTCCAACCAGATGGCTACTATTTATTGAATGTGACCTTCTTTGACAATGCAGGAAATATAAATAACAGTGTGCAAATCAACGTTTCCATTGACAATACACCACCATCAGTAGCCGATGTCTGTGTGTCATCTCAGTTTATAAACGTGACAGGGTTTACAAATATCTCGGCAAATATCACCTCTCTCGATACAGTATCGCAGGTGAATCAAAGTGAAGTCTTCGCACGAGTGACGTATCCAAACGGTACTTCAATAAATCATCCAATGAATGCAAGTGGAGGCAGTTTATTCTATTATAATTTCACTGATACTGCACAATACGGTCGCTTCAATGCAACCATACTCGCTAACGATACCACAGGGAATATTAACAGCACTCAAAGAACACAATTTGCTACTGCATTCATTACAAATAATGAAAGTGTAGTTACACGGGCAAACAACTCAACAGTTGTCAATGCTCCTCTTTCCAATACCACCCTATATTTGTTCACTAATAACACAAGTGTTGGTGCTATAAACATAACTCAATCGAAGATAAACATGACGTCGAACGAACTGAGCATCACAAATCCCGGGATATACGTGAACGTGAATGTAAGCAGCAGCATCAGAAACAATCTATCGTATGTGATAATCTGTGTGAATTATTCAGACGCTGAAGTAAGTTCTTATGTTGAGAGCACTTTAAGGCTTTATAGATGGAATACATCCTCACTTTCTTGGGACTGGCTTGCTGGCACAGGTTCATACCCATACGTGAACAACGCTGGCGTTGACACTACCAATAATTTTGTATGGGCTAACCTGACTGAACTTAGTGAGTTCGCAGTGTCGGGCGAACTGTACGTTCCACCACCACCACAGAAAACCTCCTCTAGCGGCGGTGGCAGTAGCGGCGGCGGTTCCTCTGGAGAAGACTACTATAACATTGTCCTTTCAGAAACCGACAGGCAGAGCGTATTCAAGAACTCCGACGTTTCATACAGGTTCGATCTGGAGGATAACATAGTCAGGCATATCAATTTCACAGCCCTGAACAGCGCGGGTACGGTAGCCGCCAAAGTTGAAGTACTGAACCATACATCTACGCTGGTGAGCACACCGCCGCCTCACGAGGTATACAAGAACCTCAATATCTGGGTCGGGAACTACGGCTGGGCGACAGAGAAGAATATGGCCGACACTACTGTCAGTTTCATGGTCAGGAAGTCATGGGTCACAGATAACGATATCAGTGAGACCAGCATTGCCCTTAATCGTTACAGTGATGATAAGTGGGACAGGCTTGTGACCAGTAAAACAGGGGGAGATTCCGACTATCTGTACTTTGAGGCAGAAGTGACTGGATTCTCGCCCTTTGCAATAACTGGTAAGAAGACTGTGAGAGAACTCGGAGGGATAGGTACTATTGCAGAGCCAACCTTAACAGCAGAGAAAACCCCTGTTTCAACACCTACTGAAAAGAAGGGAATTCCAGGTTTTGGTCTATTTGTAGGCTTATCGGTCTTGTTGATAGCAGTGCAACTATTGCATAAAAAGAATTAAATAGGGCTGCACCAGCCCTATTTTTTTTAATTTATCGGATATATGGCATCGATATCTACTATAACCCATTCTTCCTCTATAGTCGGATTTGAATTATGCCAGATTATGACGTTGTTTCTATTAATATCAGCATAATTGATCCGGTCATTAAAATAATATTTTACCAGCCAGTGGTTCTGACCATTAATTAAGGTCAAGCCAACGACCTGTGCAGAAATTCCTTTTGCTTCCAGTATTGAAGCAAATGCCAGTGAAAAATCCTCACAATCACCTATGGAACCATGTGCCAAATAATAATCTGGGTTTTGCCACATATCACCATCAGGAGGATTACTAAATAGCTCGTTATCTGATTCGTATTTAAATTCCACTGCACTTCGATTATGCTTCCATAATAATGCGCCATCCGTTAGAACTGTATTCTCTGCATACCATTTTACCACTTCATTTTCAGGCATTATATATGATGGAGCATCTTCTGGATACAAAATATGATTTGTCCAGTTCAATCTTCCCATAGGTTTTAAAGCTGTATCGAATTCTGGTATGTCTATATTTACAGATGCATAATTGTTTGTTCCTGAAAAATCATTTACTATTCCCGAGATTTTTGGGTAATATTCAATTATTCCAGCAGAACCTCCTGTTGAATCCAAATAGAAATTACTATCAGGAATGTATGGTTGAGTAATAATCACTAAAATGATAATTTCAATTAGAGCAATATAATGTATCAAAACCCATTTCTCAAAGCATGCCGTTTTTAAATATTTTAAAGTCATTTTTTACCTCATCATTATGATGAGCATAATGAGTTACAATCATTAATTGGCTTTAAAATATATAACAGTTCCTACCACAAAACTGCGATAAAAATAAAGTGAATGTTGATGATTTTTGTGTGCAGTTTGCGAAGTTGCAATTTCAAATACGCTTAAAATGTCATGATGCCCATTTTTCTCCCATCACCAACAGCTATAGCAACATTTTAGTAATAAGTTGGGAAAAAAGCCGTGCTATGGATATGGCATTAACTAAAAACAAGTCAAAGATTGAAAGACTATCTTAATATGAGATTGTCGGATAACCCCTCAAATTAATCCCAAATCTGTCCATCTTTTCATAAATTCCAGGATTTTTCAGAAAAAATCTAATTTTTTCACCAAAAAACCCATATTAACCCATTATTCCCCTCAATATTCCCGAATTCACCTCGCTTTTCAACACTTTTTTAGATAGCATACGCTGTGCAGTTTTTTGGAATCATGTTCCTGAATTACATAAATATTCCCTGGAGTTATGTCTTCAGCCATGCTTTTAGTTTCATCAGGTTCACCAGGGTCATCAGTTGCCATAAAATCCCGTTAATTCAGATAATCATCCCGGCCATTCTATTCCCTTCCTTGGGCAAAGATGCTCCAGTATGCAGTTATCATGCTTCGGTTTGCGGGCATTGCACACATTGCGCCCGTGCAGTATGAGCCTCATGGACAGGTCGTTCCATTCCTCCCGCGGGGCAAGTTCCATCAGGTCCTGCTCAATCTTGTTTGGGTCAGTATGCCCGGTCAATCCCAGCCTGAAGGACAGCCGCTTGACATGAGTATCAACCGCAATGCCTTCAGTGATGCCGTATGCACTGGACAGTACAACATTGGCGGTCTTTCGTGCAACTCCGGGTAATGTGATAAGTTCTTCCATGCTGTGGGGAACTACACCTTCAAAATCATTCAGCAGGGTATTGCTGCTGTTTAAAATATTCTTTGCCTTCTGCCGGTAAAAGCCTGTGGATTTGATATCCTGCTCCAGTTCGGCAATGTCGGCACCGGCAATATCTTCCAGGCCTGGGTATTTCCTGAAAAGTTTTTCCGTCACCATGTTCACTCTTTTGTCAGTACACTGGGCAGAGAGGATGGTGGCAATCAATAATTGCCAGGATGCAGCATAATTCAGTGCAGTCCTGGAGATTTGATATTCTGCCTTTAGCAGCCTGATAATCTCAAGCACCCGGTCTTGCTGCTTCATATCATTCAAGATGTATAATATAGCGCTCAGCCGACACCGCAGCCAGTGCACCGTCACCCACGGCCGTGGCTACCTGGCGCAGCAGCGTGGTGCGGCAGTCTCCGGCTGCAAAGATACCTGGTATGGAAGTGGACAGATCAGCGCCTGTAATAAGGAAACCAGCCTCATCCTTGTCGGCATCTATAAAATCAGTACCTGGTTCAATACCTACATACATGAACACGCCTCCTACCTGTATCTCTGTAGTCTCTCCGGTAAGCTTGTTTTTGACCACTATCTTTTCAACAGTGTCAGTACCTTCGATGGACTGCAGGTTGGAGTTCCAGACAAACTCTATCTTCGGGTTCTTAAATGCCCTTTCCTGGTTTATTTTTTCAGCCCTCAGTTCATCCCTGCGGTGAATGACATACACCTTGTTGACCATTTTGGTAAGGAAAATGGCTTCAACAATGGCACTATTTCCACCTCCAACCAGTGCCACATCCTTGCCTGTGAAGAAGAATCCATCGCATGTAGCGCATGTGGATACGCCCTTCCCTGTGAATTTTGCTTCACCGGGTACACCCAGTTTCTTGGGATTGGTGCCTGTTGCAATAATCACGGATTTGGTTTCAAACTCACCCTCAGAGGTAACTACAGTTTTGACGTCGCCCCCATCTTTGATTTGCTGGACATCGGTAAACTTGATATCAAGGTCGAACATTTTCGCATGCTCTTCCATCTTCTGCATCAGATCCATACCGCTGACCTCGGGGAAGCCCGGATAATTCTCGATCAGGTGGGTTTTCATTATCTGCCCGCCCACTCCCAGTTTTTCAATAAGCAGGGTATTCATCATTGCGCGTTTGGCATATATGCCTGCTGAAAGTCCAGCAGGACCTCCGCCGATTATGATTACATCATATACCATAGTAAAACATCCATTATCATTTATCCTGTAACAATATTGAGCGGTCTATAATTCCCCTCTCCCTTCATTATACTTTTGTCACAATTCATTAAAACATGGAATACAGTAATGTTTTCCATCCTTTTTTATGAGCCTTGTTTCCATCACAGGCTCCCCGCACTTTGAACAGGGTTCTGAATTATGAATCCTGGCCTGCTGTGGCAGTTCAATGGAAACGTCCTGTATGTCGAACAACTCATGCTCATCCATGCTCAATATTTGCTCGATGCGCTCATCGCGCCCCTCTTCCCTGAACACATCGCCTTTCAGGCTTAACCGTACGCCTCGGCCACGGGGGCGAAGTGCCAGCGTGTAAACATGCTTGCCGAAGTCCCTGAATAAGAAATTGCCCTTACCGAATGTGCATCCGGTCATGAACTGGATAGCATCCACTGCACAGGAATTGTTCTCTACAATAGCCACCAGTTCCTCATCTTCTGAGCGCATGGCATGTATCCGCTGCATCCCGGCTTTGGCAACTCGGTATCCCAGTACCAGGCCGGGGCAGAGGTGGCCGTGGAAATCGATTATGGGTTGAAGGTCAGGAGGAAATTCGGGATAAGACATTAAAGTAAGATTTAACCTGAGGATTTAATAAGTTTTGTACTTATCACCCCAGCGCCCCTATCTGCGTACCCCTGACCGAACTGCGGTAGTGTTTACTGACTCGAATGGTTTCGTCCATATTATCCTGCGTCACCCATACCGCATGTGGGAACTCCGAACCGGTGAATGCCTGCCTGAAAGCATTATAGATGCTGTCATCCACCTCACCCTGACCGTGCAGTTCTTTCACGGCACCCCACCCCCAATCAGAGACCAGTGCCTCAATCGCTTCTATCCCACTCCTTTCAAAAACATCCACCAGCAGCGCCGTGACCATGCAGTTTCCTGACATCACAGCCACATTGCAGTTGGATATGGCATACTCATTACCGTTGAAGGACAGTGCCAGCCCACCCGCATCTTTAGTGTTTTTCAACATCTTCCAGTCAGTGATGCTGTCACCAATGGTGGCCGAGCGCTCCAGCCCCAATCCTTCCTTCTCGAGGGCCGTGACCACAGCATTATATTTCCGGGTGCCTCCCACCGGCCTGACATCCTTCAACATCTTTGCATAGCCTGTAGACGGCAGCTCATTCCAGAAGAAATTGCCCAGCTGATGCAGCGCTCCAACAACAGCGTCATCCATCTCACCGGGGTCGGTGTTCATGTCAATATCCAGTTCAGGCATGGACAGTATGGTATCGGCCATCTGTCGAACCAGTTCCTTATCCGTATCTGATATGTCCATTGCATAATCATCTATGGGGAACCACGTGCAGTAGGTATTTTCAACCGGTATACCTGCCAGATACGTGGAATAATGCACATACTGGTGGTAACTGGTACTGATGATATTCACCGTATAATGGCCCCTTAGCATCTCGATTGCTTTGATAGAACCTGTAATAAAATTGGCATTGTCCTTTACTCTTGCAGTGAGGAAGTCATCATCCAGGCCAAAGGCTATCAGGAAGGGGGCTATTAAGGCAAGGGTGTTTCCCGGTTCATAGTCCTGTTTCTTTTCCACATATGCCAGGTAATCGTCATAGGCACTGATGGCCGCAAATAGACGCTCACCCCCCTCAATCCCCTGCCGCATTATGTCAAAGGCATGGTCTGCAGTGACCCATGGTCCTTCCCAGTCTGAATTTATCATCCAAATCCCATGTTAAAATCTTAACAAACAATAGATGTCTGTTGTAACACAAATTGATTGCGATATGATCTGTATCAGAACAATTCAAATATGCTGATACCTGTTAGCGTGAGTATGGTCACTACCACCCCAGCTATCAGTACGCCGGCGAAGATAGCAGGTAAGGCGTGCCTGAACTTAATACCGAATACGAATGCTGCGGCACACCCGGTCCATGCACCCGTGACCGGCAGGGGGATTGCTACAAATATAGTCAATGCCAGTGTCCCGTATTTCTCGAACCTTTCACTGTGGTTATGGTGAGTCCGGGTAAACAGCCATGTGAAGAATATATCAAAAATCCTCCAGTGCCTCAGGAAATCCGACACCGGTTCAAGGAACAATAACAGCGGGATAACGGGAATCATATTGCCGAGCACGGCCAGGATATATGCTTCAGGGGCAGACATTCCGAATCCCCCAACCTCAATTGGGGCCAGTGCAAGGGGTATAGCCCCCCTCAGTTCCGATACCGGCAGCATACTAATGATAATCGTAGCCGCCCAGTGGGGTATCCAAGAAATGAGATCGGAAATGGTGACGCTAACTGTCATTCTCCTTTCCCGGCCAGTACGAAATAAGCAAGCAGCGCTTCTAACTGTATCCGCTCATTAGCGCCTTCGGTAAGCCTGAAATCTATCTCGCCGATACGGTCCATCAATTTTACTTTCAGGATATCAGGGATGGTCTTGTCGAACATTGTCCTGTGCAGCTGGACGATTATGTCCTCGCCTGAAAGGCCCTGGTTGATGAGCAGGCTATCCAGTTGTTTGCGGGCACCAAGGAAGTCCCCGGCCAGTGACAGGTCGATGAGTTCACCAATCTCTTCGGGCCTGGCCGTGGCAGTTATCTGGTAGATGGCATCCATATCTACTTTCTTTTCCAGCAACCCGGCAGCTTGGAGTGAATTTATGGCTTTTCGCATATCTCCCTGTGATACATATTTGATGGCTTCCATTCCTTCATCAGTGACTTCAAGTCCTTCTTCTTTGGCAATGTAGGCCACACGCTGCTGGATGGCTTCCTGGGAGATGGGGGAGAACCTGTACACTGCACATCTGGACTGGATTGGTTCTATTATCTTGGATGAGTAGTTGCATGAAAGGATGAAACGGCAGGTATGGGTGTATTTTTCCATAGTCCGCCGCAGTGCGCTCTGTGCATCTGAGGTCAGGGCATCTGCTTCATCCAGGAATATTATTTTGAAATCGGCTTCACCAAGTGGTGAGGTCCGGGCAAAGTTCTTTATCTTGGTTCGCACCACATCAATACCCCTTTCATCACTGGCATTGAGTTCAGTGAAGTTATTGGTCCAGGTCTCACCGAACAGTTCCTTGGCGATGGAGATGGCAGAAGCCGTTTTACCCACACCGGGCGGGCCCGAGAACATAAGGTGGGGCAGGTTGCCTGATTTTACGTATGACAGGAGGCGTTTTATGACCTGATCCTGCCCGACTATATCTTTCAGGCTGAAGGGGCGGTATTTTTCAATCCAGATCTGTTCTTTTATTGTGACGACCTCCTTATCGGATGGAAGTATATGGACTTTGATGGGTATAAGGTTTATTAAAATTATCGCAGCATAATGTCGACGTATAAATATGAATTTATATCATTTGTATACTTTTTTTCTCAAATCAATATTATGAAAAATTACAATGCTGTCATTTTTTTAAAATCTCATAAATGATTCGCTATTTGCCGACTCTGATTTTGACATCATCGGGTAATCTATTACATCGGTTTAAGAAATGTTTTGAAAATCTTGCTTTGAAGACCATATTTACGAAAGGATTTTATCGACTTCTTCTAAAGTACATTCAACAAATTCTCCATTTTCAATTTGTTGTTTACTTTTCTGTATTGATTCCATTGTTTCTTTGTCAAGCATTATTTCAATTGTTGACATAATCTGGTCCAGTTTTTGATAAGAGGCTATCATATCATTAAACATGTCTTTTGGAATCAATACCCCTTCTTTTTTTACTTGAACGTCCATCAGAGCACCAATAAATACTCAGTAAATAATATATTTAAGCCTTCGCAATTTTGTAGCAATTAAATATAGATTACAATACAAATTCAATTAATCAAATGGGAAGTATTGAATATGAGAATATGGGACATCCCGCCTGACAAAATGTGCCGCAACCACCTGCTGGGCGAGCACAGGGAACTGCACGCTGTATGGTCAATAATCACCAACGGCAAAAAAGCATATGCCAACCACCCCGAGATAATGAGATGGAGAGGCAAGTTGAAGGCACTGTATCTCAGGCATGAGAGTCTCGTAAACGAGATGAAGGGGAGGGGATACAAACACCATACGCCCCTTGACCCGGGATTGGCTACAGGGGAAGGTGTGCAGAGTGAATTTGTGGTTACGGTTTTGGAGCAGGTCAGGATACTGCGGGAGAGGGGATGTGATTGTGATGTTGGGGTGCAGGGAGATGTATAACTCCCTCAATGCCCTTTGTTATATTTAAAATTTCATTCATCATCACACTCTTACTTATAACCTTAAATCTGACTCTTTAGGGTATATGTCTGGTACAATAATCGCTCAAAACGTCTAAATGAAGTCAAACGTTACGACGACACACACAACCACAGCAGAGCTGCGGGGCATGACGTGCCATCGCAACGTTTGACTATTTTATATTTATAATGTCAAAACACGTTGAAATATTAAACGCTATCATTCAATAATTGCTTCTATTATGACATTGGCCTTTATAGAATTGATAACAAGTGCACTTTGTTCGACCTGTTTAACTATCTTTCTTACGTTTTCTTTATCACTATCTGTCTTTA
>JAKRWB010000484.1 GCA_022353185.1 ANME-2 cluster archaeon
ATTAGTACTTGTAGTTATACTACCCTTAGGTTTATTTCCAATTATAGAAATAATCTTAACAGCACCATATAGACTAAAACAAGCAGGCTTACTAATTAATAATAAAAAACGACTTTTGATTCTATTCGTATGCTTAATTCTATCAATATCAATTATTTTATTGTTAATTTTTTTGCCAACTATAGCCACCAAATTTGGAATACAAACACCATTTTCATTGCTAACTATTCAACAAATTGTGGCTTTTGTTCTTTTAGCACAAGGAGCCCTACTACTTTCCTTTTTAACGGTATTTACAGCAATATATTTAACATTACCAGATGAATTAAAAAGAATAAATTTGCATAATAATATTCAACGAATGATTGTAATTTTATTCCTTTTGTTTATTTTTTGGTGGATTTTTTGGGGAAGTTTTGCTCAAAATTTGGTTCTTTGGAACCAGAATGCATTTACTTATGTTGATGGTAGAACTTGGAAGCCAAATATCTTAGATTTTTTATTTTATACTTTTGCCCTTATGACCAGTGCTAGCTACATCGAACTCAAGCCACTGAGTTTTGGAGCGCATATATTGGTAATGGCAGTGACAATAACGGGATTGGCATTGTTAGTAATTTTCGTGGGTGTTGCTTTATCTGACAAATCACCCATAATTCGCAGACGCCGTAAAATGTGAATAACTCTGATATGAACAAGCATCAAAAGAATTTTTTATTCAATTGAAAAATATATAAATATTTAACTATATGCCAATCTTTAAAACTCTTCTTCTCAGCATCACTAAATCCTTGCATGACTATGCATGAATGCACTTCTAGTATCATAGGGCCATTCTGTGCCCGAATTCAGTTATACGATTGCTATTCTGCTTCAAGACGTTTTAAAGGGATGCACAAAATCCCATCCTGCAGCCCCAATAACTATCTCCGTACTAACAGTACAGAGTCTTCGTATACTTAAATTGAACGATTTATTGTTTTGAATCCTGTCTACTGGTTATTTGACAGAGAGCTTGTAAACATGAAATTATTTTCGTTCCTTTAATGCTGGTAGCACTTGCATACTAATCTAGTCATACTCCACACCATCCTCCAAGGTCATGGCTCACGGCCCATGCTGCTCTTCCCCAGGTCGCTCCGGTAGCCAGCAGCTCTTAACCTGAAGAATGTTTTACTTCCCGTCCCGGAGGGAAAACAGGGCACTAAGTGCCCCTCAATCCCTATGATGTTTAAGTGAAGGGCGTTGGGGGGCCAGTCCCCCAAAAAGCCCGGAACGGTTGATTGAATTACTACCTGCCCGACCTGTTTAATCCCGCACAATAGCCGAATGCAGGGAATGAGCGAAGCGAAGTCGAATGACCGAAATGAGGATTTTGTGTATTCTGTAAAAGGTGGCCTGAAGCATGAAGGCGACCTTTGAATCTTCTGACACTACCCAATAGTCTCACACCACTCTTTGAGTTCAGGGAATTCCTGCCGCAATATCCTGCTGCTTCTACCTTTCAGCCTCTTAGCAATAAA
>JAKRWB010000485.1 GCA_022353185.1 ANME-2 cluster archaeon
CAAGCATCAATCCCCACTTCGCACCCAAAGCCCGCAGGAATAATCAAAAAGCGCCTGCCAGCCCCCTCACCACAAGGGCGGGCGGAGCATATCGAGAGGGGCACCTGGGTGGAGTGAAGGCGAAGGGGCGGCAGAAGAGCCGGAAAAGATAATTCAACAATATTATTTTCAAAATACAAGAATTAATAAAAATATATAAACTATAAATTCTATTTTATAACAATACAAAATATATAGACAAGGATTGTAAAATGAACTATTATATTATTGGTTCTAAATATGGTAAAGATAGTAGTGAAGATATTTTCTCCAGAATGTTAAAAAAAGGTGTCGTATGTATAGGACATGCTTGGGATTACGATTTATCAGATTTATTTGGAAAACCAGAGAATGAAATTGTTGATTTTCTCCAGAAAAATGGAGAAAGAAGAACATCATATTCCGCATTAAAATATTTTCTTAATCTCAAAGAAGGTGATCTAATTGCCATCAAAAAGAGAAGCATTAGGTCAGCTCTTAGACTATCATTGGAATGATAAAAACACAAATAAAATAAATTCAAAAATTGTAGTAGTTGGAGTCTCAAAGCCAACTAAAAATGAAAATAAATATATTGATTTTTTAAAGGAAAATCTAAAAATAGAATTTGATTACCAGTATCTCAATATATTTTGATTAATAAATTCCGACTAGAACATGATATTGGTGCCAGGTGAACTGTTTGATACAGAACATAACCTGCAATAATCAGTTCACATCAACCCAACTTCACATGCCTAAATTACCGAATCAACCTAAAAGCACCTGGAGCTAAATGAAAAAAGTGCAAGTTGAGCAGATAGAAATACTCGAAGACTTTAAAGGTGTTTTAGGTGAATCAAATACTGATAATAGTCAGGAGTATCGACTTAGCTTGGCTTGCAGAAAAATCCTTTATATCAGAGGCGACCAAACCAAAATTGAAAGAAATGGTAAATTCACATGTTAGAGCTTGAAAATAAGAGGTACAAGAAGTTAAATGAGATAAAATGGGACTACTTCGCAGTGACACAGAAATATAATATGAAAGGAGTCTCTAAAGGTCAAATACGTTCATATTTGGGGGCATTAACATGGATATACGAAAAAGAGGACCGTGGAAATAGTACCCATTATGATGCTCTGGCAAGTGCACTGGAACATTACCATATAGTCGTTGATAGGGGCGATTTTCTAATTGACTTTAATAAAGTAATGCGTATATGGAGGGACTCAAAGGAAAAAATAATACCTCGTGAACATGAAAAAGAAGCCAATCTTCCGCCACCTGTAAAAGAAATAAAAGAATGGAAAAAAAACGGGCTTACTCAACTTTCGCTCTTCTCTGGTGCTTTTGGCCTAGACCTAGGTTTTATGGCAGCAGGTTTTGATCCAAAGCTCGCTTTAGATATTGACAAAGACGCTTCCGAGACAATAAAGACAAACTTACCTGATATACCTTTTATTGGAGAAGATATTGGAAAAATTTCAACTAAAGAATTACTTGAAATTTCAGAAACAAGTGAAGGAGAGATCGATGTCCTAGTTGGCGGGCCACCCTGCCAGCCATTCTCTACAGCTGGTAAAAGACTTGGCCTCAATGATCCTAGAGCTTCCCCTCTGAGGGAGTTTGTAAGAGTCATAAAAGAAGCAAAACCTAGGTGTTTTGTGATGGAAGAAGTAGAAGGTCTCCAGTCAGCGAGGTTAAAGCATATCACAATTACTGAGAGGGAGATAAGACAACTCACACCAGAAGAAGAAAAAGGTTCGGCTTTTAAGCTGATAGTTAAGATGCTAAAGAGCACGGGTTATAATATTAAGTTCAGTACATTAAATGCTGCAGACTATGGAGCACCACAGTTCCGGAAAAGGCTCATATTCATAGGTCTAAGGGAGGGGAAACCGTCACTCCCTGAACCTACACATACAAACAATCCCCAGACCTACCTTAACGGGAAAAAACTGAGTCCATGGACGACATTCTGGGAGGCTAGTGCAGACCTCCAAAATGGAGAACAAGAATATTCAACTTTTTCTAAGAAAGTGAGACAATTAATGGAACTTGTCCCTCCGGGTGGAAACTGGAGAAATCTCCCTGAAGATGTTGTACAAAGTGCAATGGGTGGTGCATACACCTCTGGTGGCGGAAAAATGGGTTACTACAGGAGATTGGCATGGGATGAGCCTTCTCCAACTGTAGTCACATCACCTACACAGATGGCTACATTATTCTGCCACCCTGAAGCACTAAGGCCCCTTAGTGTAGAGGAGTATAAAAGGTTACAAGGGTTCCCAGACGACTGGTACCTCCCAGCGTCCACATCTGCTAAATACAAACTCATTGGGAATGCCATTCCAGTCCACTTGTCTTATGCTATCGCATTAAAAGTACGGGAATTGTTAGGGAATGAAAATTGAAGATCGAAGGAAAGAGGGATTTGTAACAAATTTAATTAAGTGGGAGAAAGATAACTTTAGGCCTTTCCCATGGAGAAAAGATACTGCCCCTTATAGAGTCTTTATTGCAGAAGTCCTTTTAAAACGTACTACTTCAAAAGCAGCTGACAGGGTTTTTAATGAATTTATCGAAAAATTCCCTGACATAAAATCTCTCTGTAATGCTGAAGTAGAAGACATAGAAGAAGTACTAAAACCAATTGGATTATACAACCAAAGGGGAAAAGGAATCAAAGAGGCTGCTCAATTCATTAAGGAAAAATATGATGGGGAGTTCCCTGGAGGATTGAAGGAAATATTGGATATCCCACACATAGGCCCTTATACTGGAGGGGCAATCCTCTCAATAGGAATGGGCAAAGCTGCGCCCATGGTCGACTCAAATGTGTTTAGGGTCGTGACAAGGGCCTTCAAAAATGTACTGTCAGAAAAGCCACTTCAAAAAGAAGTAGTCAAGTTAGTTGAAGAACTATTACCTGAAAAAGACCATGAATATTTTAACTGGGGTCTAATTGACCTCGGATCTTTAATCTGTACGTATAGAGGTTGTCACAAAGAAGATTGCCCTGTAAAAAATTTTTGTAACTTTTATAATGAAGATTGATTTCAAACTATAAGCATGGAATCCTTTAAAATTTCTATGGGAATATATCAGATAAAGGTTAATTGATTTAATTAATTATAATTTTCATAATTATATCAAAAATTCTAATTGAAAAGTTATTATAAATTATTTTTTTTGTTTCATTTTCACTAAAAGGATATGCAATTCCATCGATTTCTATAAAATTCATATAATGATTTTCATGAAATATCTTATTTCTTATTAACCTTAATTTATTTAACATGATAAAATCGTCATCTGCAATCATTTGATTTTTTTTTTGCAGTTTTTATCAGATTATAGAAATTGCCTTCATTTTTACATAATCCCATTTTTAAAGCCTGTTCTGCAAGAATAAATAAACAAGCGATTGACGCCATATTTTTATCTTCCGAGGAACACAGTTCTGCTCCATAAGATAAATCTCCAAGAACTCGATCTCTTGCAATTATTTCATTAATTATATTATTCATAATTACCACAAATTGGGCAGTGTGCCAGATTAGACGCATAATAAATTGTTTTGTTAAATCAAACAGCTATTTCGGGCTACCAATGTTGATTTTAATTTTTTCTGAATATTTGATTGATGTAATCATTCGATAGCGATTTGCTCTAAAATGTGTTATATTTAAGTTATGCGGTCTATTGTAGGACGCTGCCACAAATTGACAATATTTTTTCATTTCTGTTTTGTAAAAAAAGTTGGTAAAGTATATATGATATTGACCACTTTATCATACTTATAAATGACCTTAAATTATATAGAATGGAACGATTTGTTAGTAGAGTATTTTTTTAATGAAGAGATGGCTAGCCGAGAAGTAATATTGTTCGGTGATGTAGACCTTATTAATATGTTGGGCAAGCCTTTTGGATCTGATTTTTATGATTTTATTACAAAATTAAAAAACGGACCCGATTATATCCATCAAAATTACACCGACATATATCGGATGGCTTACGAAACATATCGAAATAAGGACTAATGACCTCTGGCTCATAATTTAGGATGTTCAAATAATTCATAACTCTTACGCTCCCATTTGGAATTCTTTCTTTAGATCCAGATACTCTATAACCAACGACTCACTCAAATTTGTAATATAAGCGATATCTATCGGCTCGAAAATACCTGAAATCCTGGTAACACGCTCATAATCATTGATATATCTATCCACCGCCTCTTCACTATGTTTTGTTCTTCTGGCAATCTCAGGAGTGGACATTTTCTGAAGTTTCAACCGGACAATCTCACGCTTATGAGTAACTGTGGGACCTATATCATGAATGGTTCCACGATATGGCAGAATAATTCCCTTTTCGTTTTGTATTTCATGAATATATTTGCCAACTGATGTTCTTGAGATATTCAGTAGTAAAGCGATATCAGGCTGACTTAAAGTCCCTCTTTGTTCATCAGCTTCTTTCATGATTCGTTCAGTCACATTTTTTCTTATCTGTGTAATAGAAGTACCATTTATCCGCATGTTGATTTCCTCATCACTAACAAGCGTTAGAATAACTGGAATTGTCCTGGTATTACTCATTGACTTTCCATATGAACTGGTTTCGTTTTTGGCAACCGCCTGCCAGAGAATTTGTCCCTTCTTAACTTTACTCGATGGCAGCTGATGTTCATTAACAATCTTTAGTAGATCATTGACAATTAGCTCGATAACCTCTCTGCCACCCATAAATCCATATTCTGAGATAAATCTCGAACATAGAACAGTTTTCATGCTCTTCTGGAGTTGAGGCTCATAAGTATCAGCAAGAGAATTGGATTTCATACATGAATTCCCCCTTTTTTAACTATGACAGCATTTGATTTTATCTCTTTAAGCCTTGAATTATTTTCTGAATTATATTGGTTGTAAAGATCGATATATTCTCCAATAAGCCTCTCGGACATGCTGGTTGCTTGTCTGATGTCTGCAATATTTAAATTATTATTGAGAAGCATCACTACTCTGGAGAAATCTTGTATGTAACGTTCAATGCTTTGAGTGGAATGTCTAGTCTGTCGTTGGATATCGGTGTACTGATAATTCTTGAGATATAATTCTACTATCCTTGTTTTATGGGAAACACCTTTCCCGATATCCATTTTCTGACCTCTTGTTGGAATATCTATTCCCTGATTTCTTAACCGTTCAATATCACGCCTTATAGTTCTCACACTTGAACAAAGAAGTACAGCAATATCTTCCTGAGTGAGATATGCATCTTGATCTCTTGCTTCTTCCGTTATTCTAACGATTTTTGCTTCACGCAATGCCTGCATTCCATTTTCTCTCAGAACCGAGATATCTGTACTTGAATTCAAGGACAGTCTGATTTGTTTAAGTTTCATATCTTCTATTGCTTTACCTGCTGGTTCCTTTGAGGATGCTGCCCAATAGAATATTGTACCCACTGGTAGGTTTGAAGATTTGTTTGATGCATTGTACGAATCAATTTTATTCAATAATGCGTGTGCAACGATAGGAGAAAAACCAAATTCATTTTCAAATTCAACTTTAAGCATCTGTTCTGGTGTTTTCTTTTCTATTCGATCCAATTCTTTTGAATACATGGTCATCACGATGGGTAAATTCAACTTTCTTAGATTTATACCATAGGTCATTTGGCCGAGATGTAAATAACATATTTAGTGATTGAAAATGGTTGTTGACATACAGGAAGCTTATGATCTCATGGAATTCCTGAAGAAACTTAAACCAGAACCCGGTGTGCATGTAGCCCAGCAAATGGTTGGAAAATTTAAAGGAATTATTCCTGAAGGCTTGAGTAGCGTAGATTTTTTAAAGAAGGTTCGTGAAAGTCAATATGACTAAAATATATATTGACACTAATATTTTTTTAATGTCTGGAATGAAGAGATAGACCCAAAAAGTGGAACTGAACTGTGGAGAAGTTCCAGGGATGTTCTCGAAAAAACGGAACAAAAAGAGTTAGATGCAATAACATCAATTACAACAATAATGGAAATCGTCCATGTTTTCAGGGTAAGGGGTAAGAATTACAACGAAGCTATTGACGATGTCAAGAGACTGAATGTCAAGATTAATGCCCCAGATTCCTGGATTATGATCAAAGCTCTTGAATACCAAATGGAATATGAATTGGACCCATATGATTCGATAGCTTTCGCGGTAGCACAAACTGCTGGATGCCAGATTTTCGTTACAAGGGATGAGAAAATTATTAAGAAAATAAAACCGAAAATGCGCGGTGCAAAGCCAGAAGAATTATTGGATTGAATAAAATCTCTGACAAATCAATATTTTAACTTCTTATCGTTGCCAGAGTAGAGGAACGCAGATTTTAAGGCAGCAGTGGCCTATTTAATTAAATAACATTAAAATTATATTTCCGGTGGAGCCCCACACCCGCAAACTCATTCCCAGGCAACCATACTTTTTCAAACAAAATTGGCTGCCACCTGCTACCTATCGGTAGTGGTGGCAGGGTCAGTTATACATGACCACACCCTGGGACAGCCAGATTAATCGAAAAGCGCCTGCCAGCCCCCACACCACAAGGGCGGGCGGAGCATACCGGGAGGGGCACCCTGTATGAGTGAACCGAAGGGGGGGGCAGGGATTGAAAAATAAATAACAACGAACTCAAAACGAACACGTACGAACTCGGAGTTCGTATCAGTTAGTAACAGTTCGTTGCTAATCAT
>JAKRWB010000486.1 GCA_022353185.1 ANME-2 cluster archaeon
GAATGGATGAAGTGGTATTACAGATTGGGAGAAGGGAGGAATAGCAAACATGATGGAAACAGTGCTACGAGTTAAAGTAGATGATTTTTTGGCTCATAAAATAGAAAATATAGTGAGGTACAGTTAAAAGCGAAGAGGAGTTTTTGAGAAGTGCTGTGGAAGATAAGGTGCGGAAATGGGAAATTCTGAAGTTGAACACAAGGATGGATATATTCACTGAAGTAAATAACCGAAAGAAGATAGGAAGGAGGAGAAATGGAGAATTATATCAAGGTATCAAGAGACGTATTTGCGCCAATCATGGAATTGGTCAAGATTGGTTTATTCAGAGATGAAAAGGATGCTCTTGCAGGTATAATACGAGAACAAGCAAAAAACAAAATCTGGTATTATGGGGGAAAGATAAGCGAACTGAAGAGAAGGTACAGGGTGGACTTTCCGGAATTTAAGAAGATCATCGAAGAAAGGAAAGACGATGAAGTATTTGAGGAATGGGATGACTTCATACGATGGGAGAGTTACGAAGAAGCACTGAAATACTGGACTGATGTTGAGGCGCGAGTATAAGGCGAAGTTAAATGACAGTAACACATACCTTAGCGGTGTTATCATCCAGCGATCTTGTCGTGAATGTGGAGATTATTGAGATGAACGTAGAGCCAAAAGTGCAATCACTACGAGCAAAGGCCACGTTAAAGAAGGATTATGTGCTTTATGTAAACGAGGGAATAGGAGAAAATTATCGGAGGTATTCTTACCATTTGCAAAAAGAGGATAAAATGATACGTAGATGGGATAATGCACCGCATTGGAGGGATATTAGAACGTTTCCATTTCATTTACATCTCCCAAACAACGATAAGCCAGTAGAATGCGGTGAAGTATTTGTGAATGGTGTACTCTCAGAGATTAAGAACATCTTTTGTGAGGAAAAATAATAGTATGGTGAAATCTCTATAAAAATTGGAGATGAAAAGAATATGACCAAAGATGAAGTGGGAGACTATGAGGGAAAAGTAGTACTGGTAACCGGCGGTGCCGGATGTGTCGGGAGCAACCTGTGCAGGAAGTTAGCAGAATTGAATGCAAAGAAGGTCATTATTCTGGACAATTTATCTTCTGCATACGAATGGAATATTCCGAAGGCAGATAATGTTGTTTTTATCAAAGGGG
>JAKRWB010000487.1 GCA_022353185.1 ANME-2 cluster archaeon
TTAAGATTTTAACTCTGAGTGTTGGAAACTCTCAGAACTTCAAGATGTCGTGAAAAGTTGTTTTTGGGACAGCCTGTCAAGAGCATATTGAACCAGGCAGGCATTTCAATCGATGATTTGATGGAACACCTTTGAATTTTAAGAGATGTGATTGGTATTCACGTTGTGTGGGGGGCGGCGATGTGGTGGGGGACCATACGGTGATGTTCTTCGGCGATGGTGAGCGTATCGAGGTACGGCATCATGGCCACAGCAGGCAAGTGTTTGCAGGGTGGGGGATTTATACATCGTAGAATAATTTTATTCATAATTACTATTTTGCAGAAAAAGGGACACTGATGGAAAAAAGAATTACTAAAAAATTTGATTTGATAATACAAAAAAAGAATTATCCCACATTTATTTGTATTACGATTGAAATCCTATTCATACCTCAAAGCGACACTGTCCTATTTTCCAGTTATTTTTTAGATCCCGACTTTAGGTAAAATCGGTGTCAATCATTGTTAATCTGTGTATGAAAAATAAAAAGACACTGATTTCACAGATTTACACTGATTTATAGTCGTATCTGTATTTGACACATTCGTTTGGATAACTGGATTTTGGCATTGTGTCCATTCAGCGAATTAAGTCAATATTCTCATGATATCGATTGATCTAAAAAAAAAGAAGAAAAGGATAATCAGATCATCCTTTATCTTCCAAATTGTCCGGACATTTCAGGTTTGCCAAATCCGCCGAGCATGCCAAGCTGTTCTCTAAGCTTTTCTACTGTTTCGTCATCTCCATCCATCTTTGCCTGATGAATCTGGACAAGTAATTCAAAGTCGTCCTCATTTTCGATCTGTGATAACATTGGCCAATCCTTTGCTGCTAGTTTAAAGGCTTCATAGTCTCCAGCTTCTATTGCCAGTTTCTTGTCTTCTCTTAGTTCTCGCATATCAGACTTTGCATCATGCATAACAGACCTTGCTACATGCCTATCTACACGATCATTGAATTTTTCCTCTGTCATTCGGTCTGACTTCGCTGCGTTCCAGGCATCGAAGTCTTTTGCTTCAATGGCATTCATCATATCTTCTCGGCTTTCAGAATCCATTCCTAAGAATTTTCCCCCGAAAGCTGATACTGCTCCTATTGAAAATACAAGCAACATCACTGCAAGAATACTTAATATACTAATTCTTTTCAATT
>JAKRWB010000488.1 GCA_022353185.1 ANME-2 cluster archaeon
AAATATAATATTTCATAAATATTAAAAACCGCTATCAGGAAAAATTATTTGAAATTTGCAGACACCTGCGGAAAGTGAGTTCAATCACAGTATTACTCTTAACCGATGACCCATGGCCATTGACCGGATATATCCCATAAGTATTAGGTTCTATGGGCACTGTTCCAAAAACAAGTTATTTTGTTGACACCGACTTTAGGTGAAATCTGTGTCAATTCGTGTCTGAAAATATAAAAAGACACAGATTTCACGGATTTACACGGATTTGTAGTCGCATCTGCATCTGATCTATTCGCTGCATAACTGGATTTTGGTATTGCGCCGGTTTTATGGTCCTTTGGGCCGTTTTTCCATATTTGGTCCTGAATTTGGGGTTGTATCAGGCCCTACATCTGGTGGCAATTCACTAAAGAGTTTATCATAGTATATATATTTCTTAGTTATGGGATGTGAATGCTCCGGAACAGGTGTTTGCTCTACATCCTCATTTGTAACAGCTAATTTTTGTGTTGAAGTTCGTCCGGGTATTGGTGCAGGTACTTTAATAGGTGTTATTTTTATACCGGGCTCCCTGTGCCAAAAGCTACCGGGTACATTAGATGTTTTGTCTACACGGGGAATGATCAATCCAGATCTTTCTTTTGTAACTACAGGCAATTCTTTGATGATAGCAGGCATTGTTTTTGCGGGCCGGGGTGATTCAGCCACCATTGCAGGCAGTTCTTTCGATTTTTTTATGTTTACCATGGCAAGTGACATCCCGATATATAGTGAGATTATTACAAAAAATGCTGAAAATGCTTGGAAAGGTGGCACTTTTTCATTCAAGGTACGGGTCCATGTAATTGGTGCAATAGTTGAATTATTGTTTTGTGCGGGCTGCACTGTATCATTCTGGGTGGGAATTACCAGTGGTATTGAAGACGAGTTGGATGAGACCATTGAAGGGGATAATAAGTTACGTCCCGAGATAGCCATGGATCCAATATTTATTCTCAATGGAAGACTGGCTTTGAAATAATAGCTGCTTGAGTCCTCACCAATCTTCTGTGTAGGCATCTTTTCCCAATTTTTGGTAGAGTCATCATAGCTAGAAAAGTAAATAGTATTCAATGTGATACCATTATCCTCCACCCATGATTTGTCAACATAAAATGAGATTGTTGGATTTTCCACATTATTTTCTGACATCAGGCCCATACTGCCAATCCAAACATTCAGGTTCGTAAATACTATGTCCGGAGCGTCTATACTTACCAGTGAAGAGGTGTGGTTAAGAATCTCTACTTTTGTAGCTTCTATTCCAAAACTTGAGAGACCTGTGAAGTTGATATATTTCACATAGTTACATTCCAGTTCAAAGTTAAAACTGACCTCTTGGTCCTTAGAGATAAATCTGCGATCGGTTTCGCTGCATAATATGTTCTCGAAGGTTTCACCTGACGTGCCACTGCTGCCGCTACTTCCTCCACTCGAACTTTTAGGGGTTGTAACGGTAACTTGAGCAGTATCCTGAGCAGTTGTTCCGTTAGCATCTGTTACATTCAACGTTGTAGTGTACGTGCCAACAACTGTGTAGGGATGATCTGGGTTCTGTACGGTACTTGTTCCACCGTCACCAAAGGTCCAGATATAGGAATATGGAGTCTTTCCTCCGGAAGCTGAACCGATGAAACTGATCGCAACACCAACAGGACCTGAATAAGGACCAGCAACTTCAGCTGCTAAACCAGAACTAACAGTAACTTGAGCAGTATCC
>JAKRWB010000489.1 GCA_022353185.1 ANME-2 cluster archaeon
TCCTGGTCAAGCGCTGCAGTACACTGTGTGGGAAAAAATATTAATAAAAAATTCGTAACTATCCAGCCCTATGTAAACGTCATCTATCGACTTGTTCAAACTGTAATACTTATTAGCATACTTTTTTCAATCTCAATAAAATCGATTGCAATAGAATCAATATTAAAAACTTGTCAATGTACATATATAGTCCAAAATAAACAGCTTTTCGTTATCTTCCTCCTTGCCGTTCCAGTTCAGGATTATAATGGCCACTTCAGGGTAGATCATATTCAAAACATCTCTATAATCCTTTTTTCAAACTCTTTCAACGTTTCCATGTCATTTTGAAGTATTCCATAAATTTCGTCCATATCCAGTTTCCAGTAGATATGGACAAGCACATTCCTGAACCCTGCCAGATCTGACATGGACTCGCTCAGCTGAAGCGATATCAAACCTCCTTCATGGAGAATCTCAAATGTTTCCCTGTACGTTACCGGCTTTCTCAACCTTTTCCCGGCGATCAGGTGATTGGAGATATCAATTGCAGACTGGATCGCTACCAGCATGGCGTGCAACACCATGTTCATGCTGTCCCTGTTCGTTTTCAAATCTTCAAGGGTAATTGTCCGGTACCGTTCCCAGTCATCCAGTGCTGCCCTGAGTTCCCGCAAGTGACCCAGCATCCCCTCTTTATCCTGTATCACTGCCCTAAGCCTCCACAAGGAATCGTTCATCCAGCCAGCAGGATGTGGGTGCATAATCCAGGTATTCTGCCAGCACCCGCTCTTCGTACCTGATGCACCTGACCTCATCCCCGCAAAAAACTAACTCACCTGTGCGTATGACTTCATACTGGAAATTCACAGGGGACGTATTGAGCACTTTGACATCGAATTCCAGCCTCGGCTCGATCTCTTGTTCCAGTTTCCTTGCCAGAAGCATGGAAAACCTGAAATTTTCGTACGGGGATGAGTCTTCCGTTGCTAGAACTGCTACGTCCACATCTTCAAAATCATCACTGTGCAGAAAAGAACCAATTACATAACCCAGGTCGATTTCAAACTGTGAAAGTACTTGTCCGATCCTTTCCAGGATATCATTCTTTCTCATAAACATACCTGCCGATGAATATTCTCTCTACACTTTGTTTCTTTTCTTTACTACATTAAACCATCATTGGATTAAGCTGCGTTATTGTATAATATATACCCCGGTTCTATCTGATTCTTGATAATCCCTGTCCTTAGTTCCCTGGAACACTCAACCATATCCATTCATCTATTACGCCTTCAAGATTCTTCCTGCATTCTTCAAGATTCTTTCCGCTTGCCCATACACCTTGAAGTTCAGGCACTTCACCATAATATGGTTCTTTATCTTCTATTATTTCATATTTGGCATGTTCAAGTGCTGCCTGAATGTATTGAATTAACATGTGGAATGCCCTTTGTTCATTGATTATAATCTAATTGCAGCGATATTGTTCCAGGCGGCGGAGCAAAAGTTTGTACGCCCCGGCCCAGTCGCCCCAATCCAGCACCCATGCATCATCTTTTGGCTCTTCGCCACTGATGTACGATTCGTAGAACGTCTCCGAAAGTACGCCATACTTACGTTCGTATGCCTCTAAATCTTCATTGATCGCATGGATATCAGCCATGATTTCCTGTAAATCCATTGATATCACCTACTGCTCTTATACCAGTAATGTTTTCATGATGTGAGATAACGATTTCGCTTAACGTTTTTTGTATTCGGAACTTACACCCTCCCCACAGGCATAATGCACAGCGCCCGCTCATCATCCTGCATCTCCCATAGTCGCTCCACCTTACCATCATCGAACGCC
>JAKRWB010000036.1 GCA_022353185.1 ANME-2 cluster archaeon
TTCCATTTGACCTGTGAACTATCTATGCTTCTGATGGCGAGGTTCATTTTTGCCAGCCGCCAGGTGGTCTGGTTGCTCTCCTGCCCGTAAATTATAACCTTCTTGTTGAACAAGGATGCACCGCTTATATCTCTGTTTCCGTTCTTGTAGATGTCACGGTGAGCCGCAACGAATTTTTCAGATTGAACGAACATGCCGCCTGAGCCGCAGCAGGGGTCAAATACTCTTCCTTCGTAGGGTTCCAGCATTTCTACCAGTAATTGAACTACACTTCTTGGCGTGTAGAACTGTCCTCCCTTTTTGCCTTCTGCCAGAGCAAACTCACCAAGGAAATACTCGAAAACATGACCGATAATATCAGCACTTCGGGCTTTGGCATCGCCAAGAGCAATGTTGCCGACAAGGTCGATCAAACCGCCAAGACTTGTCGGATCGAGGTTGCCACGCGCATAAACCTTTGGCAGCACACCTTTGAGAGAAGGATTTTCTTTTTCAATGGCATCCATTGCGTTATCAACTTCTTTCCCAATATCCGGCTGTTTAGCTTTTGATTGCAGAAATGACCAGCGAGCAATTGCAGGGACAAAAAAGATATTTTCCGCTTTGTATTCATCCCTGTCTTCAGGATCAGCGCCGGTATAATCGCTTTCGCCTTGTTGCAGTTTGTTATACAGCCCCTCAAAAGCATCAGAGATATATTTTAAAAATATCAAACCAAGTACTATGTGTTTGTATTCAGCAGCGTCAATGTTCTTTCTGAGTTTGTCTGCTGCTTTCCAAAGTTGTTTTTCAAGAGGTTCTTCTTGATTATTATTCTCGTTCTTTGACATTTTTTCAATCCTACTATATTTTATTTTCTTTGATATTTATTCAAGATAATGTGCATTTATTATGGGTACTTTTATTATTATAGTCCTATCACCGTCGTTATTGTGGGGTCAATTAATATAGTTTTCATATGTAAAAACAAATTTGACATCTGCAATTGCATAACGGCTAATAGTGGAGAAATATTTCGTACACTCTTCAGTTTATATCTTTAATCATCTTTTATAAATAACTTGTGGAATATTTTTATTAACCTCAAAAAAAAAACAGATGCGTAAATGACCTGCCGCCCCTCCTCCTGTACTGATACCTGCGCCCAAATTATAGGAGTTTTTTATGGTATAAAGGGAAGGTATACATTGAGCATTGATCAGCATATAACCATAAGTAATATATAGGATACAATTTTATTACAATCTGCGTGATCATCATGTCAGATAAGACTATCCAGGATATTAATACAAAAATCGCAGACGGCAGCGTTCATGTTGTCACAGCCGAGGAGATGCCCGGCATTGTGGCAGAACTGGGGGCTGATGGCGCGGCCCGTGAAGTGGATATAGTTACTACCGGTACCTTCGGAGCCATGTGTTCCTCGGGAGCTTTCCTCAATCTGGGCCATTCCGACCCCCCCATTAAGATGCAAAAGGTATGGTTCAATGATGTGGAGGCCTACACGGGCCTGGCCGCCATTGATGCGTATATAGGGGCCACCCAGCTCAGTGAGAGCAGAGGTATGGAATATGGCGGCGGCCATGTCATCGAGGACCTGGTGGCTGGAAAATCTGTTGACATCCATGCAACAGCTTATCGTACAGACTGCTATCCCCGCAAGCTGCTCGATACTTCAGTGACCATTGATGATATCAACCAGGCAACGATGTTCAATCCCAGAAACGGCTACCAGAAGTACAATGCGGCAAGCAACTGCTCGGACCGTACCCTGCATACGTACATGGGAACACTGCTGCCTGATTGCGGCAATGTGACTTATTCTGGGGCAGGCGTGCTCTCCCCAATATATAATGACCCCACATACCAAACCATCGGCGTGGGGAGCAGGATTTTCCTTTGCGGGGCTCAGGGGTACGTGACCGGACAGGGCACCCAGCACGACCCAACCAATAATTTCGGTACTCTGATGGTACAGGGCGATATGAAGCAGATGGATAAGAAATACGTGAGGGGTGCCACATTCAATGGATACGGTACGTCGCTGTATGTGGGTATTGGCATACCCATACCTATCCTGAATGCTGACATTGCACAGGCTACTGCGATTACTGATGCTGACATTATCACTGACGTGCTGGACTACGGCGTGGCGCGCAGGAGCAGACCCGTTTTGCGCCAGGTTACCTACGAGGAGCTGAAGTCGGGAATGATAGACATTAACGGCAAAGAGGTTACCACTTCACCCATGTCCAGTTTCCATGCTGCCAGGGCTATTGCCGGAGAGTTGAAGGATTGGATAAAGAGGGGCGAGTTCTATCCCACTCTACCAGTAGAGAACCTCCCCAATATAGGTGTGGTAAAACCCATGAAACAGATTGGCGAACAGCCTAATGTGGCCGATGTTATGGCCAAGCGGGTGACCACTATCAGGCAGGGTCTGACAGTGGAAGATGCTGCCAAGGCTATCACGGAGGGTAACTTTAACCACCTGCCAGTGGTGTCTGATGAGGACAAACTGGTGGGCATCATCACGGCATGGGACATTGCCAAGGCCGTGGCAAAGAGCAAGCGGGACAAACTGGATGATATTATGACCCGTAATGTGGTTACTGCTGATGCCTCAGAGCCCATTGACACGGCGGCGCGCAAGCTGGAACAGTACAATATCAGTGCTATGCCAGTGCTGAATAAGCACAGCAAGGTTGTGGGTATCATCACAAGCGATGATATCAGTAAACTACTGGCAAGGAGGTCGTAAGATGAAGTTCATATTACATGAAACCATGGAGATAACCTCAAAACCTCTGATTGCGGAAGTGGTACTGGAAACGGGGACTTTGCTGAATATTGACCGGGCCGATGTGAAACCCAGTGGTGGCGAAGTGGTAATTGATGTACATCCGGACAGGTATGATATGGTCACGGCAGCTTTTAAGAAGCGCGGTGCTACCATCACGCCTCTTGAACAACCTGTGATAAAGGACGAGGATGAGTGTGTTAACTGCGGTGCGTGCATCTCGGTCTGTCCTACGGGTGTTATATCTTTTAAGGACGACTGGACAGTGCAGATGGAAGTGAACAAGTGCGTGCAATGTGGTGCGTGCGTGACCATGTGCCCCCACGCTGCGTTGAAGATTGATAAGTGAGCTAGGGTTTCCTTGCCTGGGGAGGGGGGTTGTATGGTACGGAACCGGGCGGCGGGTAGGTGGAGGTAAGATGCTGTAGGGGTGTAATGTTAACTCACCGCAAAGGCAATGTTGCCTTATCTTTGCGTCCTTTGCATTCTGTGCGGTGTGGTATTGCTTGATTTATATATTTTAACAGCCTGGGCAGCACTCCACGCACAACAACTGACTACGAATACCCCTACCCAACATCCAGCGCATCAGCACCCGCACACAAGCACCAGTGCAGGAGAGGGGCAGGAGTCTGTACCAGAGTGGACACCCGGTTTTGCATTATCCCCCCGCATAATCCTTTTTTTTTTGAGCGTCAAATGCTTTAGGTTTATTTATCCTTGCTAAATAATTGTTGAGATGGAATCTGTTCAATTCCCAAATCCTTAAATGTTAATGTCATATTGCATCATCAAATTATGCATAACCTATTTATGTATAAACACACAATACAAACATAGATGTTCATAAACAGGACCAGGGAACTATCAATCCTTAATCAGTACAGGGAATCAATAAACACAGGCTCAAAAATAAACATTGCAATTTTTGGTCTCAGGCGGATTGGAAAGACTGAATTGCTATTACAATTCAAAAATAATACCATTGACAGGGACGTTTTGATTCCATACATAAATCTTCAAAAGATCATACCAGACATTGAAGGATTTGTAAAAGCATACTCAAAGGAACTGGTATATGAAACAATAAAACAAACAGAGCAGGTCGATTACCCCTATGAGTTGGAAGACCTCCTTATCCTTGCATCAAAATTGGGCGACATGGAAACACACCATGTAAGGACCATTTTGAACATCTTAAAACAGCAAGAGATTGCCAAAGAAGAGATTTTACAACTTACATTTGCCTTTGCACAAAAACTTGCAGAAAAACATGGACAAAAGATTATATTCATACTTGACGAATTCCAAGAGCTATTACAGGTACATCCCAGATTTCTCCAGATAATGCGCTCAATGACAGAAAAGCAAAACGATGTTAATTACTGGATTTCTGGTTCAGTTTTTTCGGTCTTTGATGAGATGCTTAATCATAAAAACCCGTTTTTCGGGCAGTTCATCAGGATGACTTTGGAAAACTTTGACAGGGCAAGTACACATAAACTCATTGATTCAGAACTCCCCTTCGAGCTTGCCGGAAACCATAAAGATAAGATTTATAAATTTACTAACGGCCAGCCGTACTATACAGTCGCCGTATGCAGGAAGATATCCGAACAATACACACTGGACAGCTCAATCAGTACACCGCAGGTAAACTACTGCATAATGAACGAAATATTTTCAGATACAGGTTCCATTAATGAACACTTCGAATACATCCTTGACGTATCCCTTGCAAAGTTCAAAAACAAAGACAGGTACAAGTCCATACTCTTTTTGTTATCGCAAAACCCCACAAACCTGACGCAGGTCTCAAAACACATAAAAAAACCGACTGGTGAAATATCAAACTATCTCAAGGCCCTGCTGAAGACAGACCTTATATATCGAAAACAAGGTACATATCACATACGTGACCCGTTATTTGCATTCTGGGTCAACAACAAATACCTTGGTCTGAGTACGAATATTGTATCTGAAAAAGTGGCAGAACATCTTTTGGCAAACTTGGAAGAAAAATACCAGAAGGCATCTACAGAGCTTGGAATTGCTAAGGAATATGAAGTGAAATATAAACTTAAAGAGTTGTATGACATCGACTTTGAAAAGTACCTGAAAAATAACATTGAATTCCATCTGGTGGGCACAAAGGACGAAACGGTATATATTTTTGAGATTAAATGGCGAAACAAGAAAACCAGCTACAACGATATCGATAATCTGGTGCAGAAAACCAATAAGTCTGAATTCAGTACGCAGAAAAGACTGTTGTTTTTCATCTCAAAATCAGGATATACCCAGTCTGCGATAGAACTTGCAAGTCACAATAAAATAGCACTTCTCGATGGTCACTTAGAAGAAATAAAAGCGATTAGGAAATGAAAAGCTTTACATGCTAAAATCGCATCGTTACCGTTATCGCGTCTGATAATTCTATACCCAGCCAGGTCAGCAGAGCTTAAGACGCTGTTTCGAAGGAATCCGTGGGTTTGAATACCACCTCCCGCATCACAAAAATCGTCACGATCCTCAAAGAATCATTTCATCTTTTTCTTAGCCTTGGCAAGTTTCTTCTTTGCATCACCGCTTCCTGCAGTAGCCTTTTTTTCAAGGTCTTCTAATTCAGTCTTTTTCTTAGAACTCCTTCTTCCCATATCCTTCTTAGACATTGCCATAGAATATATTATTTAAATCCTAAACTATTTAAGTGATTCCAGATGAGCGGCTGTAGGAGAGAATTAAGTTGGGTAAAGGTTCAATAAATTATGCCAGACATTTTTACATGTACTCGCTGTATCAATCCGATTCTTTTTTTCTGCATTACCTTTCCGCAATAGGAGTATTCTGGCGGAACATACTGCAAAAAGGACACACAAATAAGACCCTTCACAAACAATTCGTATCTTCAAAAGCCAGTTGTTTATGATTTTTCCTTTGTGCGACCAGAGCCATGTGGTCCCTGTGGAATGGCTCCAATCCTTTTTTATCAATCACTTCAAATTCTTCATATAGTTTTTCAAGTTCCTGCTTAAACACCTGTTTAGGATTGGCCGTGCTGTCCACACTTCGGGCCTTTATGACCATTATTAGATGCCCCCCGGGTTTTAAACACTCCCTGGCATTGACAATGGCTATTCCTGCCTGGTCCCGCTGGGCCACGTCCTGGTATATCAGGTCCACTTGCCCCGCAATAGCTCTGTACAATGCGGGTCTGGTGGCATCAGCAAGTATAGGGACCATGTTCTGGCGCTGGCTGCACACGCCGATAAGGTCGCGCATGACACGTGGCGCGAACTCTACTGCAAAGACCATTCCCCCTGTCACCATGTCTGAAAGATGGCTGGCAGTAGTACCCGAGGCCGCACCCAGGTACAATATTCTGGAATTAGATGCAACAGGAATGGCCATCCCTTTTTCAATCATGGCAGCCAGTTTACTACGGTGTGGCGACCAAAGCCGGAATTCAATACCGTTATTGTTCACTACTCTTTCACCATATACCCGGGTGCCTGGTGCCATGTTCACTGTGGCAAGTCTGGGCTTCCCTGCATCTTCTATTGAATATACATTAGGTGGAAGCAATGGCAGCTTATGTTGACTATCAGGCATCTGGATAGAATAATAACTGAATATCAATAAGATTTTCCTAAATGCTTGCCATAATCTATTATTCAGGTAAGACCATATGTGACGACAAAAGGACGATGTAAGAGCGGCATAAGAACAACACAAATAACAAACTGAATCCAGATGACCAAAAATTTTGAAGTAACAAGACGAGACGGTGCAGCCCGCCTGGGCAAGTTGCTGTTAAAGGAGTCCCATTCCACCCCCATGATACTGGAAGTGTCATCCAAGTACCCTATTGTGTATGCAGGCAGCCCATGGGGGCATAGCGGCCTTACACCTGATGATGTGGATGACGGCACATTGGTAATACTTCCTGATAAGTCCATGCCACTACATGCCAGGGGAGAAAGAGTAAAACAAATAGTAGAATCTGCCCGGGAATCCACGCAGGTATGGAACGATTGGCAGGGGGCGGTGGGACGCATCATACATCCTGCGTACCCTGACATATCACCCACTGACCTGTATGTATTAGGCGCTGCAAAACAGATGGAGCATAATCCCAGAGTACTGCTGGAGAGCGTTATCCATATCAGGAACAATACCCCTCCCGACACCGCATTGTACGCTCCTGCCCTGGCTACCCCCGAGAATCTTGGGCTGCTGGTGTACGTAGGCGTGGACGTGGTTGATGATACCCTGGCTGTTGTCAGGGCATTTGGTGACATCTACATGATGCCGGGCGGCGAATACAGGCTCAAAGACCTGTCTGAACTGCCGTGCGGGTGCAATGTATGCAGCAATACCAGTGTAGCAGAATTGAAAAAAATGGATGCAACCCAACGGGGCGAACTGGTCGCACAGCATAACAAAACCAGGCTCGAAGAAGAGAAACGTGTCACAGTCCAGCACATCAGGGACGGACATTTGCGGGAATATGTGGAAGGAAAATGTCGCAGCGACCCATGGCTTACTGCACTGCTGCGCCTCACTGACCAGGAATATTCATATCTGGAACAGCGCACGCACACCTATCGTCGTAGTACCATGTACACTAATTCTGCAGAATCCCTGGACAGGGTAGAAGTCAAAAGGTTTGCCCGAAGGGTTCAGGAACGCTTCCAATCGCCCGATAATAACATCCTCTTGCTCTTGCCCTGTTCAGCTCGTAAACCATATTCAATATCAAATAGCCACCAGTATTTCAGCCGTGCTATAGGTAAGTACAGGCGGGCATTGAATGAAGTGATCATCACATCGCCACTGGGCATTGTACCCCGTGAACTGGAACTGGTATACCCAGCTGCTCATTACGACACGCCTGTGACAGGGCATTGGGACCTTGAAGAGCGCTCATGGGTTGGCGGATGCCTGCTCGAATACCTGAGGACAAACCGATATTCCCATATTATCGCCCATGTGGACGGGGCTTACCAGGATATCTGCCAGTCTGTTGCCAGTGATTTGGGGTTGAATATCATCTATACGGCAGATATGGAGGGCAGCGTCACATCAAGCCATTCACTAAAGAAACTGGGCGATACTGTAAAAGCGTTGGTGAATGAAGAAGGGTACCCCCTACGCAAGCAGCAGGATATTACCGCGACTATGCTACGCTCAATTGCAGATTATCAATTTGGCATGGGTGCAGGGGAGCTGCTGGTGCCCGACAATGCTACCATTAAGGCACCTTTCCCCAAACACCAGGTATATGACGTGCGCACCCAGCTTGCAACGCTGAATCCCAGTACAGGTACTCTTACTCCTACTCTTGAAGGGGGACGCAGGCTCATTGAACTGGGAACATACCTGGTTCATATTGATGACTTCGTGCCGGGCAGTAACCTTCTTGCTCCTGGTGTGGTGGATGCGGACCCTGCAATTCGGCCTTCGGACCAGGTTCTTGTCGTGGGCAAGCGCGCAATAGGTGTGGGCAGGGCATTGATGGGAGGGGACGAGATGGTGCGCTCCAGCAGGGGCGTAGCCGTTGACCTGAGGCAGGTAAAGGAGATATAAATGCGAATTTCATGTTCATCAATGTTCCTGTGGGACTATTGTATTGAGGATATTATTGGAATACTGGTCGAAGCCGGGATAGAGAATATTGAGTTCTGGGCAGAAACGCCGGATTTCTGGCGGAAGCGCCATGAAGCTGGGGCAGTAAAACATCTCAGGGATGCAACATCTATTCTAACTGACCGTTGTACTGTGCATGCCCCTATACTTGACTTGAATGCATCGTCGTATAATGAGCATGTATGTGAAGTTACCATTAAGGAAAGCCTGTGGGCAATTGACCTTGCCAGGAAACTGGATGCTTCTGTGCTTACCGTACATCCGGGTAGCAGGACGGTACACCGGCCGCCTACCCCCGAGGATTGGGACCGCTTATTTAACTATCTTACGGTTACGACCAGATATGCAAATGATGCCGGTGTCACCCTGGCTTTGGAGAATCTTACACCTAAGGTACAGAGTATGTGCCACGAACCTGCACAGATGGTGAGGGTGATGGAAATGTATCCTGACCTGATGATGACCCTGGACATCCCACATGCCCTGCAGGTAGATGTTGATAATGCTATTGGGTTTATTGCCCAACTGGGTGAGCGGATTGTTAATGTCCATGTAGGTGATGTACAAAACGGCACCCCTCATTTACCCGGACATATAGTCCGGAATCCACAGACTGTAACCGTTTTAGACAAATTGAAACTAAGTGGGTATGACGGTGACCTGACCATTGAGATAGACGATAAACTGCTTTTAGGACATCAATCGAGGGAAGATAAAGTATCATTGCTGGTAAATGAGAAAAAATATATTTTGCAGGGATGTTAAAATAATGGAATATTATTTGGTGAATCGTGATGAACATTTTTTCTAATAAATATATATTAATCGAAAATTCATTCACATTGTGAAAATATAATTGAATAAAATTGAATAAAATAGAAACATTTATTTTATATTATTTTAATGGATATAAGGAGGACTTGATTTATGAAAAATCAATCGGTTAGTGTTTTTGATTTAAGAGATGAAGAGTTTGCTGAAACTTTAATGGGTTTGGGATTAAAGCGTAATGTTGCAAAAGCCCTAACGTATCTGAAAAATGTAGATGAGGTAACGTCCCGGCAGATAGAGATCGGCTCTGATATGAGACAACCTGAGGTTAGTGTGGCTGTACGTGAGCTTAAAGGGTTTAAATGGATAATGGTAAGGGAAGAGAAAAAGCCGGGAAAGGGCAGGCCGTTTAAACTATACCGCCTGGACCGGGATATGAATTTCATAATAAACCAGCTTGAACGCGAAAAGGTTGATGAATCAAAGCAAATGCTGGATAACATCCAGCGGCTCAAACAAATCAATATGAAAAAGAGTTGATTCATGGCATCCTTAAGCAGGTACAAAATAATAATACATTAGAAGCTAATCATCCTGATTCAATGAAATGTAATATATATCTGGATGACATCCTTTCTTTCCATGAAGACAGGTCCGTGTAAATCAGCATATTTTTGTCTATCAGCTTTGATTAGTGGTAGACTGCTGAACCCTCAAGCTTTTCACATGCTCTGACAAAAAGTCAGTGTTAGTTGATAAAAAGTAAAATTTTGTGCATACATGGTCACATTAAGCGAGCAAGTCAAGAATAAAATGAATAATATATTCCAATATTGTATATATGTCGAATTTCTGCTACCAACATGTTAAATATAACGCTACTGCATAGATAATCTTATATATATATTATCTAATGTAATATTGAGGTGAGATAATTTTATGAAAAATCAATCAGTTAGCGTATTTGATGGGAGTGATGATGAGTTTGCCGATACCCTAATAGGATTAGGATTAAAGCGAAATGTTGCCAAAACCCTTACTTATCTGAAAAATATGGACGAGGTAACGTCCCGACAGATAGAGATTGGGTCTGACATGAGACAACCAGAGGTCAGTATGGCTGTACGTGAACTTAAAGGACTTAAATGGATAGTGGTCAGGGAAGAGAAAAAACCGGGAAAGGGAAGGCCGTTTAAAATATACCGCCTGGACCAGGATATGAATTTCATAATAAACCAGCTTGAGCGTGAAAAGGTAGATGAATCAAAGCAAATGCTGGATAACATCCAGCGGCTCAAACAGATTAACTTTAACAAGAGTTAATTTCTATCTTCATTACGTAAACTGAAAATTTTCAAATATCGAACGGACTAGTCATCCTGGTTCAATGAATTGTTGTATGCCTGGATGGCTTCTCTTCCTTCCAAAAACACAAGTCCGTGTTTATCAGCATATTTTTGTGCATCAACTTTGGTCAGCGCAAGGCCAGTGGAATCGTCAAGCATCTCGCAGATAGCAATGGCGGGAGTTATATCTGCTAAAAGTGCAAGGACCACTGATAGTTCGGTTTGCCCTGTGCGCTCCTTCACCAGACCATTAGCTGCCCTTAGTAGAGAAACATGGCCTGGCGACCTGAATTCAGTTGAAATATCTACATCTTTACCATCCATGGCATCCTGCACAAGGTTACCCATACGGCTAATGGTCAGTGCCCGGTCCCGGTCTGGTATACCGGTAAACGTATCCCTGTGGTTTACCCATAGTGAAAATGAAGATTTTGAGTCGTAGGGGATGTCGCCCTGTTTTTCAACCAGTTTACTTAGTGTTTTACCATTACCGTTTATGTCTGTGTGGCGCAGAATGTCTGCATAGAAAGGAAGGCCCAGTTTTTGGGCTGCAGTGGGGTGAATAGCAACGCAGATGAGCCCACCACCGTCTTTTCGCATCTGGTAGATATATTCAGGTGTGGTGCTGGCGGCCGGAATAACAAAATCAGTCTCACCTTCTCTGTCTTCCGAATCAAAAAGAAGTATCATCTGGCCTTTTTTCAATGACTCGACCGCTTGCTGTACATTATTATTTGTTTTGTCCATTATATGCACCTTAATGTGGGTAATTTTATATTTTATTCAACCAGGACGGTTATCTTGCTGCCGTCTTTCAATTCCAGTTTTTCTCGCAGGTTATCGGGGGATATTATCTCAATAATATCTTCAGGATAATGTGTCCGCTCAGGAATCATTATGGCACCTTTGGTCCCGTTTCCCAATTTTACCAGGTAGCAGCGCCCTCCGCCGAAGGTTCGGTTTTTGCTGTTAAATCCGTCAATGATTATGCCGTCCTTTAGGTTCAGCATAGTCCTGCATCCGACACTTTCTCCTTCAAGTTTTATGTTCAATGTACCAGGATAGGGTTCAAATTCCAACAGTCTGACAAACTGGTCGTGGTAACCTTTCAGGGTGGTATAATATTGTCCTTCACCCAGGCCGGTGATGACCTTTCCAGTAAGTTCTATGTGTGTGGAAGGACGGGTAAATATCCGGCGGTATTCCATGTACTCTGTTTCCAGCACCTTCCGCCCCTGTTTTGTGATCATTACTTTCTGACCAGAGGGTTCTATCTTGCGGGTGATATATCCGGACTGTTCAAGGGCTTGGAGTCGTCTGGAAGCTGTCTGGGGGCTTGATGATATGTGTTCTGCAAATTCAGGGGAAGATAATGTTACAATTCCATCAATTCCGCCTAATAGTGCCAGTTTCTTTAATGCTGATATGTTTTCCATGACGCCAACCATTTATGAGATGTACGACAAATATGGCGTGCCCTTAATTAAAGGTTGTGGATTTACCTAATCAAATATGCCTGGTATGGCTAGAAGTCCTTCGCAGATATCTTTGACGAGATTGAAGGGAATGGCGGCTATCAATTCATCTTTTCCGTACTTGCTGTGCTTGCGCGAACCTTTACAGCCAAGGGAAATACATATGCGGCCATTAGTGGCAGGCGCTGCTGTGCAGTCCCCACATACTGAAGCCGTGCCGCCAGTAGTGATTGTCAGGGGCCGCCCGTCATGGTAGGAGAATGCCTGCACCAGCCGCATAGCCTTCTCAGGGGAGAGAAATAGCAGCATTACATCAAAATCAGGGGTGTTTTCTGTCAGGGGAAAGAGCTGGATTGAACTATACGGTGCCTCAAGTCTGGGTAATGCTTCTGCTGCCCGGGCGGCAGCTTCTTTGCTACTGTACCTGCCCGAATTGAAATAGTATTCTTCGGGCCGGGGGGCGTCCCTGCCCAGCACATAAGCACCCACGGGACATCCCTGTTCTGAAAATGAGATGGTTTCGCCCTGGCGGGCTTGCTGGATAAGTTCGCAGAAAAGTCTGTTTGTCTGGGGTGCCGGACTATCTGGCAGGAACTTTAATCCTATCGGATAACCACGGTCCATTAATGCTATGATGTTCTTTATTGACATTAACATTCAATTCTAGCTTATGCGGCATAAAATGACTACTTCATCATAGCTTGCAGGACTATGGGGTCAATATGGCATCTGTAAATATCATCCATTTTTGTCATTTACTCCCCATATTTAGAGGTAATGAATCGTGTGATGGAAATTACGAGCATGATCCGAAAGATTGTGGTGTGGAATGCCAGACATAACTTTGGGGTTGGTGTGGTTTTGAAGTTTGATGCGTATTTGAAAAAATTGGTTGATGACAAGGATGTAAAATTTTATTCATTACGGTTGGTCATATTTGGGGATGGTTTGAAGACATTCAAAGGGTGTAGCAAGTAAATCGGAAATTTAGTGGATTATACCTGACCTCCCAGACGCGGAATAGGCATTCCCCCATGGTCAAAACAGTCTTTTGCTGTTCCTGCTAAAGCTTTTATGAATCGTTGTAGCATATCCGAATCATCTCGAAATACAGTCATCCAGATGCTCCAGTAAGCATGCCCGGTCATTGTATCTACTATTTGTTCACGAAAATCATCATAATCATTTCGAGAAAGGCGTTCTTTGGCTCGAATGGCAATGTTCCAAATTTCTCTGCGATTTATCCATCGACGATCAGAAGCTTTCGGGTCGTTAAGTGGATGCTTGTCCAATCCTGTTAGTTTAATGGTTGCATTTGCTTTACTCTGCAACTCCGCACTCAGCTCACTAGAAGGCATTATTATTCCACCATCAGAATAAGTAAATGCACGAAACGTGTTATCGATGTCAGGCCAGAAGTAATCGTCCAGAATAACATCTTTATTGCTTTTTGTTGAATTGCAGTTTGAGCAAGCTAAAAGGAAGTTATGCCAATCTAACTCACGTTCAGGTATTCTATCATCTGCGCCTTTAGGTTTCTTTGGCTTCACATGTTCAACAGCTAATCCGGAATCCAAATGCATTTCACAATAGGAGCAGGTTTCTCCAAGCCTTTCGATAAGTTCCCCCCGTGCATCCTGATATTTATTAAAATTGATTTCATTCCCATATGCATCAGTTGGTATAGGACCTCTGTTGACTGGACGCACTATTTATTCTCCTTTTTTGATTTGCCAAGGCCTGCAGCCATTCGTTCCATTTCAAGAAATGCGTGGTATGCCTGATTGTCACTAAAAGGAGCGGACAATTTATCCAGTTTTTGTTTAAGTTCCTCTTTTTTCTGTGTGTCCGAATCCTTTGCTTCTTGGAGCAACTGATAATACTCAATGGCTGCAGAGTGCATATCCTGATAACGACGACTCAGTTGAGGCATATTAATTCCCATTATGTCTTCTACAATATCTTCAATGCTCTTGTTACTGTATTCTCCTTTTGGGGAAGGCTCTGCGATTTTTTGATTGGAACTGATGGTGGATTCATCATTAATCTCATTGAGATCAATAACTTCTCCCGAATCAAGAGACTGTAAGATAAAAGGCGAATGAGTTGTTACAATGAATTGAATCATTGGGAATGCTTTTTGTAAATCTCCAACAACATGGCGCTGCCATTTTGGATGAAGGTGAAGATCAATTTCATCTATAAGTACAACACCAGAACATTTTGTTGCAGCATTTGCCCCCATATGTGGATTCAGACGAGCTGCACGATGTGCAATATCTGCTACCATAGCAACCATATTTCGATAACCGTCACTCAAGTTGTCAAAAAGGCAGTAACCTTCATCTTCAAACTTGATCATCAATGCGCCGTTGGCCACATCATAATAGAAACGTTTCGCACCGGGAATACATATCATTGTGGCATCACGAACAGCTTCCAGAACTGCAATATTTTTATTTTTTTGGAGGGCGGAAAGTTCTTGTTGGCTGAACCATTTTTCAAAAAGATAGTGGTCTGATTTAGGATCCAGACAATTTTTATAACCAACCATTCTTGATTCTGGCTTTCCGATTGGAACCTTACTATGCACATTCCACAATCTACCAGTTCCATAGTACAGCAGAATAGGTAAATCTACATATTCATCATTACTCACAGCTGTAGAATCGTTCACCCCAATTTGAATAAGATTACGAGCATCTTTGCCCCGGTCTCCCAACTTTCTTGTCCATTCTATGTCATTTCCATGTAAAGTTCCCTGCGCATTCAGAAATGTCGGTTTCTGTTGCTCCATGGTGACCTGATCGTATTTTTCAAATATCCTCAGTCTGGCATCTTTTTTCTTGATTCCACCTATTGCACCAACATCTTGAGATTTTAGAATATATGTTCCAAGCATAACTGCTAATGCATCGAGTATGGATGACTTGCCTGATGCATTATCTCCAATTAAAACAGTGAAATTTGGATGAAATTTGGATGTATAATCCTCAAATTTACGAAAATTGCGTAATTGGAGAGTATGTATTTTCATTAAAATCCTTCCATGCTTTTCATTTTATTCGCTAAGTAAGATTACGGTTATTGATTCAGCAGTTTTATTTGCCACTTTGGATTGAGATAATATCATGGTCCAAGAATATGTTTTTCCCACAATCTTTGAATAACTCAATTATACTTGTCATATGCATTTATCATTTTCTTTTCTTTTCTTATCTTTGTACCTTTTGTTTGTTTGGCATATAACTTATTCGAGGCAAATAAAGGATTTATCTTCCATCTGGATGGAAATGCTAAAAAATGAGACTGGATAACCATTTGTATCATTAAAGGTATGTGTTAAATTATGAGTGACGAAAAACTTATCGCGTATAT
>JAKRWB010000490.1 GCA_022353185.1 ANME-2 cluster archaeon
TTGGAATCTCTGTTGCAACCATTGCCTGTACTATCGGGATTCTCGTTGGTGTTTCTGCTGCATTGATCGGCGGAACATATGATGTTATTGTTATGAGGATTGCAGATGCACTGCTCGCGATACCTTCGATTTTGATATTAATATTGATTGCAGCATACTTCAAGCCTTCACTTTTCGTTTTGATCATCACATTATCACTCATTACATGGCAGACAGTGGCAAGAGGGATTCGTGCCCAAACACTCTCACTTAAAACAAAACTCCACATAAAAGCAGCAAAGAATATGGGTGCATCGACATTCTATGTCATGCGAAAACACATAATCCCGGAACTTTTCCCACTTTATGCGATGGGTTTTATCACAAAAGCGAAGATTGCAGTATTCATGGAAGCCGGATTGTCGTTTCTCGGAATATTCGACCCAACTACAAAAAGTCTTGGGATCATGATAAGTTATGCAACGCATCACCTTTATCTGGATATCTGGTTCAACTGGCTGCTTCCGCCGGTTCTCTCACTTTCATTGATTATCATATCACTTGCTTTTATATCGTATGCAGTAGAGGAAATATCTGATCCAAGGCTAAGGAGATATCATGGCACTCAAATTTAAGGATTTAAATGTAAAATATGGAATTTCTGACACCTCGAAAGATAGTAGCGATAATACCAATAATACCAATACTAATATCAATACCATCACTGCGCTGGAGGACATATCCCTGGAAATAAATAAAGGAGAGTGTGTTGCTGTAATCGGTGAGTCGGGGTCTGGAAAAACCACACTATCGCTTGCTTCCATGAAACTGCTGGCTCCCAATGCCTATATTTCAGGAAATATCCTCCTTGATGACCTCGATATAACTGATTTGACTAATGAAGAAATGGAAAATATAAGGTGGAACAAGATCTCAATTGTGTTCCAGAATTACGGGGATGTATTGAACCCACTTCACAGGATCATTGACCAGGTTGCCGAACCACTGATCAAGAATGGAGAATCCAAAAGTGCTGCGCTGGACCAATCCAAAAAAATGCTTGATTTCATGAAAATTAAACCGGGTCGGGATATACTATTTCCACATCAGATTAGTGCTGGTGAGAGGCAGCGAGTTCTTATGGCAATGGCACTGATAACTGATCCGGATATTCTTGTGCTGGATGAGCCGGTCGCAT
>JAKRWB010000491.1 GCA_022353185.1 ANME-2 cluster archaeon
TGAACGTTCTTACGTTGTTGGCATCCACACCGATGCTCTTTGCGGTCTCATCTCCAGCCGTCATGATGTTTAAGTCCCATGCCTTCAGCATGAGTAGAGGGACACAAATCACAAAGACGGCGAGTATGAGCGGGAATCTCTCCCACGAGAAAGCGGCAAGATCGCCCATTCCCCAGCTTGTCATCAGCCGTAGTTGCTCGTCTGTGGCGAAGTACTTGAATAACTGACTCATCGCACTGAAGAAATAGTTCACTGCAATCCCGGCAAGTATCAGGGTCTCGGATGTTGCCCCTTTAATGGTTGCCAATGCAATGATGAAACCTGAACATAGCAGTGCAAATACGAAGGCATTCCCGATGAGAATGTATGGTCCTCCGACGACGGAAATGCCAAGAACAGCTGCAATAGCAATACCAAATTGCGCACCTGCCGAGATCCCGAGCGTGAAAGGGCTTGCCAGCGGATTTTTTAGCACTGCCTGCATCACGCACCCGCATACGCCAAAACCGAAGCCAGCCATAATACCCCCAATGATTCTGGGAAACCGTATGTTCCATATAACCTGTTCTGTAAGGTCATCCACATTGAAACAATCGGGATAGAGTTTATCAAGAAGTGCGCTATAAGCCTCCGTGACTGTGATATCCAGCGGTCCAAACGTTATGATTACACCGGTCAGGAGTATGATCAACAGTAAGATTGTGACCATAAAAGTTGTCTTTCTGAAGACGAACTTCTTGTATGCTTCCTGCGTAGCACTCAGCTTTCCAGTGCGTGATGATCTGCGTCTTACTGCTTTTGCCATCTTCTCATCTTACCGCTTAGTGAAGGCTTTGGTGAGACCAGCGGTTGTACCGATATCTCCTGCCGCTCCGCTCGATATCACGATCAGATTCTTCTCCTTCGCAATCTCGGTCAGTGTCTGAAATTCCCTCAGCTTCAGCGCAACAGGTGTCTTCTCATAGAATGTTGCAGCCTCGCTCATCCTTTCTGATGCCTGATACTCAGCCTCAGCAAGGATGATTCTGGCTCTTTTCTCCCGTTCTGCCTCTGCCTGCCTTGCAATCGCTCTCAGCATATTCTCTGGCAGAGCCACATCCCTCATGGTGACCAAAACAACCTGCATCCCCCATGGGATGGTCGCAACATCCAGTAGCTCCTGGACACTATTATTGAGCCGGTCTCTTTCAGAAAGGATACTATCAAGCTCGTTCTGACCCAGAACATCTCGAAGCGTCGTCTGGGCAAGGAGTGCGGTCGCAGCCTCGTAATCCTCAACCTCGAGGATCGCCTTGCATGAGTCTGTTACCTTAAAGTAGATCACAGCATCCACATCAAGGCTCACATTGTCACTGCTTATGATGGTCTGTTTGGGCACATCAAGCTCCCTCACACGGAGGTCAACCCTCACGATCCTGTCCACGAAGGGTATGATCAGGAATAGCCCGGGACCTTTCTCGCCGAGCAACTTTCCCAACCGAAATACCACGGCACGCTCATACTGCCTCGTGATCTTCACAGCCATTACTATGAGAACGAGCACCGCGAGTCCTCCGATCAACAATGGAATGTTCAGTGCCATCTCAGTCATATCCTAAAATCGTACTGGTAAGTTTTTCAATCTCTGGCAGATTGAGATTGAGTTCTTCACCTGCCAGACCAGCCCCGGATATGCCCCTGTTCGCTGGAATCGCACCTACAACATTCAGGTGATCCAGTGATTCGAGCATCATAGCCCGGTTATCATCGTCAACTTTGTTGAGAACGAAGTATATCTTTTTTCCGAGATCCTTTGTCATACCATCAATCTTTCCAGCGAGTTTGAGCGATTCATAAGACGGGTCAACGACCCCGAGGATGGCGTCACATCCCCGTTCAACGCCTCTGCCGAAATGCTCAACTCCGGCATCGGTATCGATAATCACAACCTCCTCATCGGTTACGTCCAGATTGTTGAGCAGGTTCTTTGCAAGAGCGCCCATCGGGCAGGCACAGCCCTCTCCGAAGTCATGAATCTTTCCGATGGCAAGGAGTTTGATCCCGTTCTTTGTGGTGAGGTATTCCTCCGGAAGATCATCGAATCCCCAACGTTTATCAAAGAGATTGACCGGTTCTCTACCTTTTTTCTTGACCTCCTCTTTCCCGGAGGCTGCCCTGCGCTTTCCAAACATCTCCTTCTTTCCGCCAAAGAAGTTCATAAAGTCGTTAGGCAATTCCATGCCCAACTGGCGGTGCAATCCATAGTTCGATTCATCAGTGTCTACCACAAGAACATTAAGACCCCTGGATGCCATCGATTTTGCGAGCAGCGATGATACTGTGCTCTTTCCGCTGCCGCCTTTACCGCATATCAGTATTTTCATTTTTTCTACCACCATATAGTAGCGCTCTTTGATTCACGCTTGAAGGAGAGCGCTCCTGTCTCGCTGTTCTTTACCAGGATCTCGGATAAATGCTCCCTCAACACATCCTCCTTCTCCGGCGGTATATCACGCATCTCCTTCCATTGCTCTACAGCATCATCCAGACTATCGTAGTGTTGTTCAAATTCCGTGTCCAGAATGTCAACATTCGCATAGATCTTCATGTCGTGCAGAATATTGTAGAGCAGGATATAATCTGTTGAGTGCCCGGATCGACGTCCCCCTCCAGAAATCGCTTTCCAGAGTTTTCCGTCACCGTTACCCATCCATCTGCCCGCAAAATTCATGATGTAGACGTATCCCTTCGATGCGGCATCCATCTTTCTGAGTGCTTCCTGTATATCGAACATACTAAGCGAATGACATGCGATAACGATATCGTGCGGCTCGATATCCACGCCCACTTCGATATCTTCCCATCGTTTGTTGATGGTTGTCACGTTTGTTATGCCTTCTCTCTCCACATTCTCCTGTAAGCACGCAAGCATGCCTTTTGACGGGTCTACCGCAGTTACAGACTTTACCTGCTTTGCAATAGGAATTGAAAGCCTTCCTGTTCCTGCGCCAACGTCCAGAACTGTGTACTCTGGTTTCAATTCAAGCGTTGCTATCTGCCTTTGGGTACGCTCGGTATGCTTCATCACAGACTCATTGAACTTCTTTGCTCGCTTGTCCCACCTGCTGCCCATATCTTCACCGCGATCTCCTCTGTGCTGGTGCCCAGACCTCATCGCTTTCCATAATTCATTCCAGTTTATTATTTCTGTCATATTATCCATTTCCTCTATTCAATAAATACTTGGGAAGAGAGAACACCTCCTCCCGACGAACGTTGCATCTTCTCTATTGCGTATCCAGATACTCTCGTGGCCATTCCAGCCAGTCGGCGTAGTCTGTGAAGACACTATCGACTCTAAGAAATGCCTCGAATATTTCGTTACCCTCAGCCTCCAGATCCAGATCCTCGAATTCATCCGGATGGAGCAGTTTAGCCATATATATCATATTAAAGAGGCTTCTGTCTGGAGGTCTACCCCTGCAATGCGGATAGAAGCAATTGTAGACCCTGTTGTTTTGCACAGCACTCACTGTCTGCAGATCATCGGAGTCCATAATCATATCAATCGCATCCTTAGTCTCGGCGCTGCTGCAGGAAACGAATATGTACTCCGGATCCCATGCGATGATCTGCTCGATTCCGACATTGATGTCGCCGATCGGCTCATCTCTTGCTACATTGATCCCGCCGGCTATATCCAGAGGCTCATAGAGCGACACGGTACGTGTGAAATCACGCCCCTCCTTTGGATCATAAAAACCCTTGGAACAGCCTCTTGGTGCGAAATAGACGGTTGGCTTGTTACTCTCATCGATGGCATCTGTAACAGATCTCACCATATCGACCTTGGACTCGATGAAATCGATCAGGTCATCTGCCTCATCCCTTTGTCCCAACACATATCCCATGAGTTCGATTTGTCCATACAGACCATCATAGTTGTATTCGTTAGTACCATAATCGAAGGTTACGCAGGGGCAACCCACCTTGTTTTCAAAGAGATCGGCATCTCCTGTTGTAAAGATCACATCCGGATAAAGAGAAGCCATCAACTCATAGTCTATGGTATATCTCGTGCTCGTCTCGGGAAGGTCAGGCATTCTTCCATCGAGTATTTCGAAATAGCAATCCAGACATCCCTCGGTATACTCCTCAAAAGTCGTAGGGCAAAGACAGGACTTGACTGCACTCTCTGATGCTACGAGTTTATCACCTGCACCGAGAGCGATAGTCAGTCTGGCATCGTCAGGAGCTCTGGTGATCAATCGCTCGATCGGTTTGGGTACTGTCACGGTCCTATTAGCCATATCGAGAACCGTCATCTCCTTCTCTCGTCCCAGTATAATCAACTCGATCTGCGTCACATCCTGCATGTTGATCCTGTCATCATACTTACTATCTGCAAGTTGTGTCGCATCTTCGTATTCGAGGATGATCAGTTCGGTATACGTCACATCCTGCATGTTTATCGTGTCGTCTTCGTTCGCATTGCCGAAGATACCAAGTGTGTAGGCTGATGCTAATGTTGGCACACTGACCAATAAGATCGCAGTTATGACCAGCCCAAGCAAGAAATTGTTACCTGTCATACAGCATCAACTCCTACTGAACCGAACCATACAGTAAACCGCAAAAAAACCCACAAGAGCAGACACTGCCTCAAATCCCGGAGTGGATTTTTGCACATCTGCCGCAGTAGTAACTCCCCAGTCTGTGTCGATCTCGCTGGCTTCAATGTTACCAAGCAGTCCGTTGGAAATGAGCAGATCACTCTCACCATCGCCTATCATTTCAAGCCCGATTCTGGCAAGTTGTCCTGAACCGCTTATTCCGGTAACGCCTTCGAGATTAAAGATTACCCTGACCGTATTATCATCAATTAACCGCCACTGAATCGGTATCTTCGTTCCCTCGATGCTCCCATCCTCGACATTGACAACTTTCAAAACATCCGGATTGAACGACAGGTCAAACTGACCTGCGTCAAGGTTGTTGACTTCATCAATTTCTACTGCAGCATGAACCGTACTTCCTTTTACCAGTTCAGGAGTATTCAGACTGACTGTTGTTTGCTGCGCCTGGGCAGGAACTGCTGCAAATGCGACAAGGAACGCAGCAAAGCAGATACCGAACAGGGTACTTCTCTTTAAACCATTATGTATTTTTTTTTTCATTTGATCACCTTTTAAATCCTTAAATGTTTGTAACACAGGCTGTCCCAAAACTAATTTGAATTATACAAATAAACTATATTTTATCACAATTGGGTGACTATTTACAAATATGAAGTATTTTTTACCCATATAGGATAAAATGCGTAGGGTTTGTACACGTGTTTTGAGTTTTGGGACAGCCTGATATAAGGTATTTCAGTTTATAATATGTATAAATCTAATATAAAATATACT
>JAKRWB010000492.1 GCA_022353185.1 ANME-2 cluster archaeon
ATTTAGAATGGCAGAGAGAAAATCACGTTCAATAATTGTCGCTCCGTCTGAATATTGATGAAAAGGTTCGAGCTTGGCAATATTTCGGGGAGTTCCTAAATAGATTACAACTTTTGACTCAATTATTGTATATTCTCTTCCACCGATAGTTTTATTGTAATAAAAATAATCTCCTCTATTTACAATTACTTTTTTTACAATTTCTTCATTCTTATATATAGTAAGACTTGCTATAGTTTGATCTGAATACACATCATCTAGTGATAATGAATATCCTTCTTTTAGTAATGTAGTGCACAATGTATTTTTCCATTCCGGTTCATCGTAGCGAAAAAAAATTTCAGTATCTAATATCAAATCCCCGACTGCTGCATTTGCTGGAATGGAAAAAATTATTGAAAATAAAATACTTATTGTTAAAAAAATAAGATATATCCACTTTTTTTCTTTCAAGATGGTAGCATCATTCATTCTTTATCGACCTTCCATTCAAGTTATTGATCTTTGCGAATAGTATATCCAAAGTAGAATACTTTTTTTATCTTGCATAAATCATCCATCCTACTTCATAAATCCTTTTGACCACACATCTAACCCGACCTCTGCGAACTCAGCGGTTGGAATTGAACTGATTCCAGCCCCCCCTTACATTATTCGTTTCTCCGCCCCCTCCCCCCACGATTGCCTCACTCTTACCTGCCCGCCCACATTCTTGCTTACGCTTCCCCACCCCTCTCGCACTTAACCGGCTGCTGGCAAAGGGGTTGCGGACGGGGGGGCCAGCTGTCTAAGACTAAGGTGCTGGACCCTGAGTGGTACCTAGACAGAATTCTGGAGCAGATGAGGTTGGCGTATGCGAAGGGGGTGGTACACTGTGATTTGAGGGGAAATTATTTTGGGAAAAGATAATCTTCGGGCTCTGGTTCTTCTTCAGAGATTAATCCATCTACAAGTTTGGAATATAGATTTGTAAGCATATCAATGTCTGCACGAATCTTTTTTAATTCAATCTCAGCTTCGGTTTCCATATATGGTATCATTTAATATTTTAACCTTATATGTATTTTTCATCGCCCTGCCGCAAAATAAAACAATCTTCCACGACTTATACAAGATATATCCTGACCACAGGCTCTTGAAAGACCTGCCAGCCAGTTGTTATTGTTTCCTCCCACCGCACCTACAAGCTCACAAAAGAACTGCATCCTCCACACCCTCAAAGTGCGCATCCCCGCTTACAACCTTACACCCAAGACGCCTCTGCTGTGCCACAATCAACGCATCCATCATCCCGAAATCCTTTGCTTTCTTCCTCATCTCGCTCCTGAGGTCTGCTGCATCCAGCCAGTCCCGGGTAGTAATACACTGGATATCAGACAGCTTCCTCACTATGCGGTACAACTCCTCAAACTCTATACCCTCCCTGATAGCCCAGCCCTTAAGTTCTGCAAGACAGCATTCGGGAGTATAGATGACATTGTTGCCATCCTCCACCATTCCCTTTACCTGTTCACCCTTCTTTGAACCAATGAAGTATTCCACCCAGGCATAGGTATCCAGGAGATATACCATATTTACCACAGGTCCTCATGCTCAGCAGCGTGTTCACGCCTGTAGGGAGCCTTTCCCTCTGCAATTCCAAATCCAGAGACCTTTTCCTTTTTGACAATATCCAGGTCAATAATATCGTGTTCCGATAAGCCCAGTTCCTCAATCTTGTCTTTCGGGATGATTATTCCAAGGGAGTTGCCCCACCTCTTCAGTTCAACTGTTGCATGGCACATTCTAATCACATATAAAATTGAAGTCTATTGTATAAATAATTATACTAAATTGTATAACTCAACTTTGCTGTCCATTCCTTCCATTAACAGGCTGCAAACGGCTCGCCTGCGCCTATAGCTGCGGGCAGGGGCGAAGGCGAGGGGTGGAGTGTCTTCATGGCCGTTAAAATATAATATTCAAATTGTGCAATAAACTAACCCTGCACCCGCTGCCCGTAAGGGCAGCCGGGTGGCAGCCAGCCGTAAGGATTCATATGGCCAAAGTCCAAAGAAAAAGAATTAAAAAAGTGCTTATTCACTTACCTCCTAATTTATAATATATCACAGGAAATGAATAATTAATGGGTGATAATATGCAACAGGTCGAAAGCATGAGTGAAGATGATATTTGCAAAACAATCGATGGGCGACTTGAGAAGATATAACAGCACGCACAGATGGATGGAAAGCATATGGTTTTTTAAACTTTTGAATGCGTGAACATCAACCTATTGTTGTTGGTTCTGGAAAAAATGCCGGTAAGTTGTTACAATGGGTTCATATCTTGATATCAAATATAAAAGGTAA
>JAKRWB010000493.1 GCA_022353185.1 ANME-2 cluster archaeon
TGATTCTCTTATTTGCATCCGCTTTTCACCGGAACCGTGGGCCGGGTTTATAACTTCTTGTTCCTCCATTTTTTCTCCAGAAACCCTTCTACGTTAAGTCAATTGTACAATCAATGAGAGATTAATATTTGTGATTCTCTTCAATAAAGAAATACTTGATACCTTTCCATCAGTCATCGGTTAAGGGGATTGATTGGCTAAATCGGCATCGTTTTCCAAAAAGCGATGCCTTTTCATGATTATCCAATTTAGTCTAAATAGAACACGGATGACATGGATTAGATGGATTTTCACGGATTTTTTTTATCAGTGCGCATCCGTGTCATCCGTACAATCCGTGTTCAATCACAATAATACTCTCAACCGATGACCTATGGATGCCTTTCAAGATGAATAACACTAACCTTATTTATCATGGGGCACGAAATATACCCAAATTTTAAAGAAGGTCAAAGACACGGGTACTGATAACACACTTGCACCATGGACATTTCAACATTCACCTTTAAAACAATTATCAGTATCGAATTATTCCTGTTTTACGATTTTTCGATTACCAGTTAGACCTTTATTCTCAATTGGTGGGTGTTGAAGATGGATTTTGCGGATAAAATAAAGAATATTTTAATTGAACTTGACCTCAAAGAAGTCCAGAGATGGACATTGCTCAGCACGCTGGTCGGTGTGGTTGGCGGGCTGGTCGCCGTGCTATTCTATTCCGGGCTCTACTATTCCACGTATTACCTGCTGGGGGGTATTGGTGGATACTATCCCACCACACCAGCAGGTGACGTTGACCTGTTGGTTGTGCCCCTATCAGACCCTAACCGCTTATTACTCATACTTCTGCCGACATTGGGCGGCCTTCTTGCAGGATTCCTGATCTACCGCTATGCACCGGAAACCGAAGGCCACGGTACCGACTCGGTGATTGAATCATACCACCGGCAGCGAGGTGTAATACGTACGCGTGTGCCATTCATCAAGGCCATCACATCCATGATAACCATAGGTTCGGGTGGTAGTGCAGGCAGGGAAGGA
>JAKRWB010000494.1 GCA_022353185.1 ANME-2 cluster archaeon
TGTCCCTGCCGTTAGAGAGACTTGGTAACCACATTCCTTGCATTGATACAAATGACGTGTCTGATGAAAATAAGCCCGACCATGATCGCAACGCGGACAGCGATAACCATTAGGCCAACGCATAATAAAATATTGACGAAAGTAGTGTTTATTATCACCATAAATATAACATATACTATAATTACTTCATGTATTATATAAATATGTATTTACTGTGATACCATGTCTACTTTTTATTACGTAACTGGACTATGAGACTGTGCCTGTTTTGGCAAAACTTGATTTGTTAAGAATAGTGATAAGTGCGCTTCTTGGAGCTATGCTTATTTCTGGTTTGTATATTGTACAAAATCCTGCATCACCATCTGTAATTTTCATATCTGCACTTATTGCGATAGTGATGTTTGGCGTTTTTTTGGTTAAACTTGGTGGAACTTATGGTAAACTTTTAAATAAATTAAAAGAAATGGAGTGAGCCAGTGCAGTATAATGCAGGCTGCCAAGCTTCAAGGTGTATGCTGCAGGTCTTGGCTTCAGTTGATTAAGGGGCTGCCGATGGGTGGAGCGGTAATTCCGATATTTTTCACCATCATTATGATAACAATTATTATCTATTTATTAATATATCTTCCACTGGAAATAAGGGGCTACTCACGGAATATAATCAATAATCAGGTAATAGGGTATCCACTTAACTCCCGAAACCTCATGTAAGTAGAAGAGTTTAATGTTGAGTAATGCCAAAAGCAGACGTGGACTACCCTGAGACATGGAACCGATTTATGGACTGGTTCTCAACGGGAGTTAAGTGGATACCCAGTATCAGGTAATTATTTTGCAAAAATAATCATCAATCAATAGCCTGTGGTTATCCTGACCTGACCAGGCTCAAAGTGATCCAACCGACCAGTATTAATCCAAAAACCACGTCTGATCGGGGATATCCAGGACGGTCAGGCAGCTGCCGGTGCTGTCATGGCTGTGGTGTGGGCTGGGCTGCTCTCTGTCTGGCCGTTGTGCTAACAAGGGGCTGGCATTCAATAGATCAATGTGTCTCTTTTAGATTGAAAAAGTAGAATAATATCGAAATATTATTAACACATTAAAAATAAAATAACATTTAAGAATTTTATAAGTGAGATGATAATGTGACAAATATTTCTTTTTCAATATCTTTGATTGCTAATCTTATATCAATTTTATTGGCATTGACGGGATTTTATTTTGTTTACAAAAACTGGTGTATATGGAAAAATGCAAGATTCGAAATATTAAAAGCCAGGGCTTTTTTGAACAAAAAATTTTTGGAAAAAAATTGGTTGTATATTGTGATTGCCGGAGGTCTGATCATGGTAAGGAGAATATATCGATTCTTTGAACTTACATTTGAATATGAAGGACATCCTGAAATAGAAGTTATATTTGACCTAATTGGTTGTGCTGTAATACTCGTACTTGTTCTAATGGCATATCAATGGTATAAGCTGATGCACACTCATTCTGTTTACAAAGAATCCTAATTATTGAGCAGGGCTCCCCGCAGCTTGCGAAGGGGATATCCTGGACGGCCAGACAGCTGCCGACACTGTCAGGGCTGTGTGTGGGTTTCGTTTATTGCCAATCATTTGATGGCATGTAATATCTCTGCATATAATTCAGTTGAACATCGCCAGCCCCTGCGTAGCATTTCATCCAGGCCGTCTATTGTCTCTTCCTTTGTCAGCAGCTCTATTTTCAACATCCTGAGAAGTAAATAAATGGTTCCATGATGTTCTATTCCTTCTATCTCTGCCATTCCCCTGGCTTCTTCATCGTCCAGCAGGGAAATACCATCTAACTCAGAGGCCAGAGCAATCACTTCAGCGTCACCTCTATGAATTCTGGGATTTTCGTTTAGGTAATTTACATATCGGTCATCAGCAGGCATTTTAATTTTGAGTATACCGGCTTCGAGCAGTTTTTCAATAAGGAAGACCCCTGGATTTCCGCTATTTTTTCCCTCCACCACAACTTCTTCATAAACTGATTCGGGAGTGAACTTCTCTTCTGGAAAATGTGTGATTTTTTCAAGTACGTTTATTTTTCCGAGATAAATCAAAGGCGTGACATCAAAAATAAGCGGTTTCATTCTAACGCCCTTTTGATGTCATCAGCAAGATATTTTTCAGATTTAATCCAGACCACACCATTTTCCCGTATAATATCAGCAAGGTCCCATACTGAAATTCCTGACATTTGTGCAGCTTTTAAAAAAGATACTTTACCTTCTTCTAGAAGTTTAAGCGCGCGTTCTTCTTTCCAATGGTGCAATCCTTCTGAAAGCAGTTTTCTTATTGATGCTGACTTTTCAAGGGATTCTTCCTTCATAAAGGTTTCAAGTTCTTGAAATACGTCTTCAGGGATTCGTGCTGAGATGCTTATTTCTGTCATGCATACTATGTATGCATTGTATACTAAAATAGTTTTCCATGGAGAATATTGATTTAAATCTACACGCACGGGCATAGCGTGACAATAATAACAGTGTAATGTCACAAATGTTCAGAAATAATGACATTGCAATGTAATTAGTTTTTTACTTCTAATCCCGATTATAATGAAATTCCTGTCATCCCCGCCTGGAAATTCTTTCTGGATGAAGTTTTTTAGCTTATTCTTTACAACACATCTTTTTTCAACCGCTCCACCAGCTCCCCCATGCCCATACACATCACAACCGACCGTTCTATCATCAAATTCACAGTCCCCTCAAT
>JAKRWB010000495.1 GCA_022353185.1 ANME-2 cluster archaeon
AAGACTTATCGAACTTTTTGCGCTATTTTTAATCGCCGTCTTAAAGATTATCTTTTCATAATTGTTGACAAATTCGTAGTTCTTTTCGGTTAACAATTTTCCACCAATGATAAACATCAATATTGCCACTATTATTCCATTCGACACAAATAGACATATATATATAATACCAACTATTCCCAGCAGCGGTATTATAGGAGACAAATGAGCAACAGTTTCATAAATAGTCTGCGGAAACCAAGTTGCCACAGTCGCTAACAAAGCCTCCTTTTGGTCTATTTTTTTTTCGGTATAAAGTTCAGCCACCATCGATGTTGCCGCGATTGGCGAACCAAATGCTGTTATAAAAGCAAGTCCTGACCCTGAACTAAAATGTGCCCTTTGTAATATTGGTTTTAGTAATGGGGATAATCTATTAAATATTCTGTATTCAATGGCAATGCTTGCTAATAATATACCAACGATCGTAAAAGGAAGTGCAATTATCCAAAGTTCGAGTGCACGAATTATAGAGTCTATTATCATTGCTCATTATCTGATTTGAAATATTTCTCGCTCACAATTTTTGGTAGTGTATTAACTTTCGTGACCTAACACAATTTTTCATCTTTTATGCACCCTACTGATGGTGATTTTGAATAACACATCTAAATTATGTAAAATCGCTACCAAGCCAGATGATTGTTAATTCAACGTCACGGTTTATGGGACACTACCCCATTTTTCCCCTTTTACTAAAGTCATTTTTTCAAAATTTCGCACAGAAATATTCGCCAGTCTTGCTTCTTCAAACATTTTAACAATCTCTTCTGGGTCGGCACCGTTATAAAATGGTAATTCTTTGCCAATTTCCTCACCAAAATGATGATTACCAACATGAGACTTTTTTTCTGGCACATCTACTATGATTTGTCCTTTAGGCTTTGTCACTCTTATCCATTCATTAATTACTGCCTTTGGATTTGTTAATGTCCAGATCAGATGCCTGCTAACCACTGCATCAAATATATTACCTTCGAAGGATAGGTCTTCTGCATCTTCTTTCACAAACTTAATAGTAATGTCGCCCTTTATCTTCTTTTTCGCCTCTTCCAGTTTACTATTTGACCAATCAGCCCCTGTCACATTATGCCCCATCTCAGCCAGCAACAATGCCAAAAAGCCGGTACCAGTACCTACATCCAATATTTTCAGCTTTTTTTCTCCAAGTAATTGAGTCAATGCGTTTCTCCATATTTCTTTTTCCTGCTCTGAGTACACACCATGCGCATGAACACGATCATAGTTCTGATACGGGTTATCCCAAAACGCTCTGATTTTATCTTTTATTTCAGTATTTATAGATTCCATACTTTATTTCACCTATATTCTTATTTTAAATTCTGTATCAACAAGTCATTTGACCATTTCCTGTTTTAACCGCGGGTCCAATGCATCTCTTAATCCGTCACCCAGGAAATTGAAAGCTAACACGACAATCATAATCATCAATCCCGGAAAAATCATTAAATGTGGGGCCGTTGTCATGAAAGATTTACTTTCACTAAGCATAGCACCCCATTCTGGAGTAGGAGGCTGTGCTCCTAATCCTAAAAAACTTAATCCGGTGATCGATAGAATTGTATTCCCCATACCTATTGTTGCAATCACTATCACCGGAGAAATAATGTTTGGTATTATATGACGTATTATTATATATGAATTACTACAACCCATCGCTCTTGCTGCCTCTACGAATTCTTTTTCTTTTACAGACAAAACAGAACCACGAACTATTCTCGAATAACCTACCCATCCGGTTGCAGTCATGGCAATTATAAGGTTCATAAG
>JAKRWB010000496.1 GCA_022353185.1 ANME-2 cluster archaeon
AGAAGTGAGGAAAATAGGGAGTGATTTTAAGAAATGATGGGGTAGTTAGTGATTGTGTCGAAAAAATGAGTTCTCAAAGATGGGTTTTAATTATGCGGTCTAAATCATGACACTACCAAATAAAAAAGTATACCTGAACAATCTTTTTTTACTTCACCCGCTTCCTTGGGTTCGTGTGTTACTCAAAGTCTTCTTCGTCTTCTTGTGAACGCAGATCCATTTCAGGTAAATCGTCAATATCACGGGCAAGTTTAGAAAATATAGAATGTTGGGGGCTTACAATAATTACATGAGCTGGGGGGTGTATTTTTTTTAGCCTTCCAATAGCTGAACTGGCATGATCGCCCAATGGGACTACAGCCGCACTACCACATGGACTCTTAAGATTGGTGTGCATGACATCTACAAGCAAACTGTCAGCCTTTCGAGGGTCCATTTCCTTTGGACTGTCGTCGAAAGACATATGACCATACCTAACAAGGTCTCTCAGTGCGATATTAACTTTTGAGCTGCTATCAGCCCTTATTACAGCAAACGATTTCACTTTATACACCCTCATAATAGTTTTTTTAATCTAAATTTTATGTTAACTTAATATGCTCAGATAAACATTAAAGATTATACATATTAATTAATAATCCCTATAAGTACTTATACTCTTTGATATATATTTTTTGCTTAAATTGAGCTAAAATATTCTGGTCAGACAGGACAGTAATTTTTAGTAAACAGGTCCCATACTATCAATTTCCCAGCATTTCACTAAAGTCCAGCTGCCTTGTGTCCTTTCTTACCTGGAATAACTGCCTGGAAGTAATAGTCACACTATCCCTGTGTTCAGGGAGTGTGTATACACCCATCCTCCAGTTGTCCATGTGAGCCTGTTCAAGGTTGTTCACGATGGGGGAGACCTGTTCAAGGCTTACCAACCTATCATTTACAACGATCATGGCTTTCATTTCTGTCATATCAGGCATATCAGGAATATCTGCCAGTACATATCCTTCAGGTACACCTGCTTCCTCTGCCAGTTCTTTTTCCAGCCTTTTAGGATTGCCCCGATAACGATCCACCACATCACCTGAAATCGATGACAAGCTGGCATAAAGTGAACGTTTGAATAGTTTTCTGTTCCGTATTCGGTCAATCAACTCTCCAGCATAATCCCCTGCCTGCATCAATGCTGTTTCCAGCATACCATCGTCCATAAACTGCAACCCTGCCGGGTCAAATATACCTTCGGATATTACATGCTCGCATGCCCGCAATAGCATGGTTTCTGCTATCCTGCTCACATGATGGTAATATACTGTAGGATGCATAAAGAATCGGGACACTAAAAGGCTCTCTGCCGCCTGTAATCCTCCGGCAGCAATCACAAAATGCCCTTCATGGAAATTCAATGAATGTATCAACCGTTCCAGGTCGATGACACCATATGCAACTCCAGTATAATGGGCGTCACGCACCAGATAGTCCATTCGGTCCATATCGATCTCACTGTTCAGTATGTTACCTAAGGTAGTCTCACCTTTCACGTGGGCCTGGATTGACGATGGTTTGATTGAAAATTTGTCAAGTACGGTAGCAATATCCGGCTGCTTCAGGATGTGCAATATTTCATCATGTCCATGCCTGGTATAACGGCGGATGAGTTCTTCTGTAACATGGGAGAAAGGACCGTGCCCCACGTCGTGCAATAAGGCAGCAGCTTTAATCTCTTCAGGCTGGGGGACGTCTATTTGTTCTAGCAATTGGCAGGTCAGATGATATGTACCAAGTGAATGCTCAAAACGGGTGTGGTTGGCCCCTGGATAGACTAGGTGGGATAAGCCTAATTGACGGATACGTCGTAAACGCTGCATCTGTGGAGTATCAAGCAGTGCCTGTGCAAGTTCATCCAGTTCGATATAGCCGTGTACCGGATCTCTTACCACTTTCATGGAAAAGGGATTATATTTAAGACTGATAAACGTATGCAGTGTTCGAGGTATTCTTTGTATGACCGTCAAAAAAGGCAACAACCCGGGGTTACGTGTTCATTACCGGGTCAAAGAGACAATTGTGACCATAGGAGCTGACTGTAATGAATATATCGAGGTCGCCAAAAAAGCTATTCAAAAACAGCGGGGGTTGCTTGAGGGGTACATAAATAAAGACCCGTTCTTTAAGGTCACACTTGAACCTTATGAAGTCCCGGCGTATGCTCCTGGTATTGTCCGCAGGATGGCAGAGGCCGCCAGGGTCGTGGGTATCGGACCCATGGGTGCGGTAGCAGGTACTATTGCAGCATACGCAGTGGAGGCTATGCTGAATGCGGGTGCCGGGTATGCGTTCGTTGACAATGGCGGTGATATTGCACTGGTTACAGACCGGCCACTGGTGTTGGGAATATATGCAGGTGAGGCTTCAATTAAGGACCTTGCACTTGAAGTGCAGCCAACAGACAGAATCCTGGGTATCTGTACATCCTCAGGTACGGTGGGCCCGTCCATCAGTTTTGGGAGTGCAGATGCCGCACTTGTGGTGTCCTGGAATGTGTCGTTGGCAGATGCGGCGGCTACGGCACTGGGAAATGCTGTAGTTGATGAGGAGAACCTGGAGGAAGCGTTTGATGTAGTTAAAGATATTGACGGTATCCAGGGGGCTCTGGTGGTGAAAGGCGACAGGTTTGCGGTGTGGGGGAAGATGCCAAGAGTGGCGAGGGCAAAGATGAATCCTGATTTTATTACCAGGGGATAAGTATTTTTTTAATAAAAAATGCTGCCTCGAAACTATAAAATTTACTGGTGGGTTAAAAGTTAAAGCATCAGTTAACAGATTAATAATTCTAATAAATAAATAAAAGGTAGAGTGAGCATAGCAGCGATCCAGAGTTCCCAAGGGCTCTCGCACCTCAGTACAATAAGGAACGTGGGAAGGCTTTTCTACTGTGTTCGGGATGGGTACAGGAGTTTCCCCTCCGCTATGGCCGCTATACTCACATATGAAATGTGTATTTACGAATTACAACCTGGATATCGCCTGAAATGAGCCCCGAAGGACTCACATTCTAACAATCTTAATTTAAAGATCAGCAAAGTGACACGGACAGTTAGTGGCCGCGGACCACAACACCACATTGTGTTGGTGCGTTTTGAGAAAACAAGCACAGCTTCCCCTATTGATAAATTGTTGATTCATGATTATACTAATCGTATTTCAACTATTTATTAACATAAAGAAGTTAATTGACATTCACGGCATTAATAATGAAAACTATTTTAAAAATAAGAAATTAAGTGAGCATAGCAGCGATCCAGAGTTCCCAAGGGCTCTCGCACCTCAGTACAATAAAGAACGTGGGAAGG
>JAKRWB010000497.1 GCA_022353185.1 ANME-2 cluster archaeon
TAGGATGCTCAGGATCGATACAATCATTAGTGCTAAGAAAAATCTTCTTATCCTTTCAGGTTGTTGATATTTCATAAAATATACCTCCATATTGTATCCACTTCAAAAAGCAGGGTATTTTGACTGGATTTACAGGATATTAATGTTGCCTCGCATCCTGTCGATCCTGTAAATCCGGTATAATAATTTTTAAATTACCCTTAGATTTGAAGTGGATACTCCATATCTAATGATTAATTGAATATTTGGCTATATATATCTATGGCATCAATCGGCCTTGGGACAAAATTCACTTATACCGCATTGGCCATGTAAGGCAGTATACAGTGAATTTTGTCCCAAGGCCCGAATAATCGAAAACTATATATTTCATGGATTGCCTAATTGAAAGCTTGATAGTTATATATTATTACATTAATTAGGATTGAAATATAAAATTAAGAGGTATTTTAATGAGGCATACAAGAGTAATTCTATTAATATTTATAATAATTGCATTTTTAGTCAATCCTGTTTCTGCATTGTCTAAAGTTGCACCCTATGACCCGATTCCAAATCAGGGAGATGCGAATCTGGATGGTTATAAAGAATTCATAGCGACAGGACACGATTCCAGGATAAGACAAAATGGTGGTATTAGTGAAATAAGATTAGGTATAAAAGATTATAGTAATATAGAGGAATTTTATTTTACTATCTGGAGACGAAATACTGCGGGTACGTATAATAAGATTCATTCAACAGCAAATATATCGGGTGACCTTAAACTTGTTTCAGGTGATATATATGAATATAAATTCACTTCAACATTAAACAATATACAGGAAGGGGATTTTTATGGTTACAGGATAAAGACAACAGATCATGCACTCTATGCAGAATATAAACTAAATCCTTCTGATGATAACTTTGATTTCGGCCCAAAACATCAAACTTATTCCAAAAATTTAAGTGGGAGTTATACTAATGTACCTGATGGTTTCGACTGGGAAAATAATACAGTTGATCACTCGGATTATGTTTTTGTGATTGAATGCTATATGGAAAATCCATATATGATATTTATAGGTAATTCTATTATTGCTGGATTTGATAATGATGCTTTTAAACCAGACTTGCATTATTCGTTTATTGAACCACAGCCTGTGACTGATCCAACGGGAACAATGGAATACAAATGGTCTCATCTTGATGGTGATAAAACATATCAAAACATGGGTATTAATGGAAATTATATCACAGATATTGATTCTAGATTTGTTACAGATGCGGTTGATTTAAACCCTAAGTATATTTTAATTGAAGGGGGTATAAATGATATCAATGCTGATAAATCCGTTAAAGATATCCTGACAAAATGGGATTCTATGTTAAAAAAAGTTGATACGAAGAATACACAAATAATTCCTGTTATTCTCTTAATATTGCCATGTAATACTGATCGACAAGATAGGTTAGAGAGAATTAATGATGTTAATGATGAACTAATAAAAAAAGCGGAAAAAGATTATCCGGATTCAATTGTTGTCGATGCAAGAGATGATGTTGGTTATGAAGAAAATGGTTTCTGGTATATTGATGCTGATAAAACATGTGATAATTTTGTGCATTATAATGAATTCGGCAATCAAATAATCGCACAGGCCATATATGATGCTATGCATTCAGTGGATAATACCCCTCCAACAATTATTGCTAATAATCCTACTGGAACAAACGTTCAAGTAACGACCGTGATAACCGTTACGTTCGACGAATCGATGAATACGGCATCTGTAGAAGATGCGTTCTCCATCAATCCATCGGTTGAAGGAACGGTTGGCTGGTCTGGCGATATGATGACCTTCACTCCTGATGCTGACCTTGCATACTCTACAATGTATGAGGTTACCATTGGAACAGGAGCAGAAGATCTGGCTGGTAATCCTCTGGCTGCGGCTTACATCTGGGACTTTACCACAGGATCTGAATCAGACACCTCCTCCAACTCAATCCCCCTCTCCCCCGGATGGAACCTGATTTCAGTCCCACTAGACATCGATTCCTGGCAGCTCGACGGTGAAACGGATCCACTGCCTGTCTGCGTGAGCTATATTGTCAGATACAATAGTACAACACTAC
>JAKRWB010000498.1 GCA_022353185.1 ANME-2 cluster archaeon
ACGCCTGCAGTCGTAATGGACGGCGAAGTGAAGGTTGCCGGTAAAATACCTGATGTCAAACAGATAAAGAAGTGGATTACCGGATAACCGGATTGTTAAATTACTGAATAACTCAAAGCATCCTCAGTCAGTTAGCATTCCAGTGCCTTTATCCCCATTTATCCAGTGCTGCCTTCAATTCACTGTGGGTCTTTGCATATTCCTCAAGGGATATGCCATCAAGTGATGCATCAACTGCCTGCCTGCAGGCCGCGGCACCCGCTACTGTCCCCATAGGGTGGGCATGTATACCGCCGCCGAACTGCATGATAGCATCTTTACCGAAAATCTTTGTCAGCTCTGGCACCATTGTGGGTTCCAGTCCGCCCGAAGCAACAGGGAACACAGGTCTAATCCTGCCCCAATCCTGCTCCAGCATGTGCAAATCATGGTTCGCAGGAACATTTTTCAGCACACATTCATCCCTCAGGGCCAGCACTTCGTCCCTTCCCCCGTGCATCTTTCCTACCACTGTGCCTATATGCAGTTGGTCAAGTCCGATCAGGCGTATCAGTTTTGCTATTACAAGCATACTGACACCGTGCCTGGGATTCCGGGTGAGGGCAGAATGCATGCATCGGTGGGCATGGAGTACCAGATTCAGGTCTTCATTATGCTCCCGCAGGGACTGAAGAGCACTCCAGCCAACAGTAATGATATCAATCATGGCATATTCGCCGCCAAGATCCTTAATAATCCCAGCCCTTTTCAGCATCTCTTCACAGGTGGGTGCGGTTATATTACACATATACATCTTGCGCTCACCGGTTTCAGCTTCTGCCTTTTCGCTTCCCTTTAATGTGAGCTCAGCCCTCTTACTGAAACGGTTGAACTTCTGGTCAGTCAGGTTCTCATCATCTTTCACCAGGTCGCAACCACCTGCAAATGCATTATATGCCACCTCTGCATGTTGCTCAGATGTAAGTCCAACCTTTGGCTTGACAATGGTACCTACCAGTGGTCTGTCTGTCACTCCCAGCAGGTCCTTAATACCTTGCATCCCGAATTTCGGTCCATGGAAAGCCTGAATGACATCTTCTGGAAAAGTAATATCCATTAGGCGGAGATTATCCAGTATACTCATACTGAATATGTTCCCTGCTATGGCGCTGAGTATCTGCGGGACAGAATTTAGCTCAAACAGGTCCTGTGTATATGCAACCCTTACAGTTTGCTGTTTTTCATCAGTAAATATAACATGGGGTTTCAGTTCTTCAGCCAACTGTGGACTAAGCGTAGAGATGTCACTCCAGGTATCAATGGAACTCTCACCTGCTAAGTGGGTGCAGGCATCTTCAAAGCCCACTCCTTGTGCCGGTTCGATATGATATTCACAGACAAAATCCCGTTTCGTAGGTTTGTATCCCAGGTCGATGTAATCTTTTAACATTGAATTTGCTCCTTAATAAATAAGATATTAGTTAATGCTTAGCTTCTAAAATAAGGTTTGTGAATCCTGTAATGACTGCTCTGCCATATCCTTTCTATGCTCTGCCAGTTTCCTTTCCAATTCCTTATCCCCGATGGCAATTATCTGGGCCGCCAATATAGCAGCATTCTCGCCACGTCCTATCCCCACACATGCAACCGGGATGCCCTCCGGCATCTGTACGATGGACAGAAGAGCATCCATCCCGTTCAGTGCAGCTTTTACCGGGACCCCGATAACCGGCCTTGTTGTGTGGGATGCCACCACGCCCGGAAGATGGGCAGCCAGTCCCGCAATGGCGATAAAGACTTTTACACCTGACTCATGAGCATTGTTGATTATTTCAATGACCCTTGCAGGTGCCCTGTGCGCTGATGCCACGTTCACATCATATGTTATGTCGAACCGATCAAAAATTTCAATTGCCTTCTTTGCGATATCCGTATCTGACTTGCTACCAAGTATTACTACAACGTCGGTCATTGATTTGCCTCATGAATATGTATATCATAATAAGTGATAATTATTTAAAGATTAATCGGTCTAATATGACCGAGCGCGTTGATAGATAATTTTTATTGAAATGCACGGGGAACCATAATGAAAAACATATCTGTAAGTTCATTAGACGAACTGGTGAAATGGGTTATCAGTGTTGATAGGCGGCTTGTGTTAATGGAAACTATGAAAGGCCACAATGTGGTCAGGGCTTCAGACATCGCTCATGAGACCAGCAGGTCCACGCAGAATATCAGCCGTGCCCTCAAAGAACTTGAAGATAAAGGTTTAATTGAATGTCTGACCCCTGAGAAGGTAACGTGGAAAAAGTATGTGTTGACTGATAGAGGAAAGGAAGTCCTGAACATCCTTGAACAAAAATATTTATGATCTTACTGCTGGCATAAATGCAGTTTTTCAAGTCATCTTGTGTGAATTTACAAAAATCAATTACGTGAAAATATGGCAGCCTTAATAAATCTAAATCCTGCAAATTAATTTCTGTAATTGTTTCTTACATAACTTTCGGCTAAAATCAAAATACGACCCAATTAAATTAGACAAAAATTTGATCGTCTTAATGGACGGGTGATTGAATTTAAGTGATTTGTCTAATTTAACTTGATCGAAAAATCAAAATGGCCGAAAGTCATGTTGTAGTAATAAGTTTAAAACTTTGTATTAGATCATCAATATATACTGGATGCCTCAGATTGTTCCCATCCCCAACTATAAAAAATTTTTTCTTTTTTAACCTGGATTTTTGGCTTTATAGGCACCATGTCTTAAATCTCTTCTTATTTTCATTCTTTTTGAAAACAAAGCGATAATTAACGATAATTATAAATGGTCATAGTGCCTATTAGGCACTATGTCATTTATTCGCACAAAAATTAAAAACGGTAGAAAATATCGATATCTAGTCGAAAATTATTGGGATAAGGAGAAAAAATGTTCAAGACAGAAAGTAATTCAATATCTAGGAGTAGAAACTGAAGATAAAGGAAATGAGAAGTTCATACCCCCATCCCATAAAATGGAAGAGATTGAAAGAGCTATCCCGGTAGGAAAGCTCGCATTATATTATGCAGCAGCAAGAGATGTTGGTCTGCAAGAGGTATTAGATAAGCATTTTCCTTCTAAAAGTTTTCCTTTACTTGCTCTTGTAATGAATCAGGTATGCAATAGACTCTCTTTAGAAAAAGCTGCTGATTGGATTAATAATACACCATTAGCGGAATGGGAAGGCTCCAATCAACATAAATTGACTAGAGTTGATCTAGATAATGCTCTTGGCCAACTATGCTTCGTTAAAAATGGAATCAAATCAGATATTGGACATATAATTCAGCGAACTATGGCAGAACAGTGCCAAAAACTCGATTCCTCAAAAAGAAATCATCTGTTTTATGATGTTACAAAAATTACTTACTTCGGTGATAAATGTGATTATTCAGAGAAAGGATATAATCCATCATATAGAGGCAAATGGACAATAGGAGTTGGTTTTGTGATTTCAAGTGAAAATGGCTTTCCCGTCAGATGTAGTGCCATCTCTGGCTCCAAGAATGATACTCTTACAATGGAGGATATGCTTGCAGCATTAGAAACCTGGGGCTATCGAGGCATTCCTATGGTTGTAGATAGAGGAATGATAAGTACACGGAATGTTAAAGCCGCAAGAGATGAAGGCTTTCATATAATCAGTTGTTGTCCTGAAAATAGTAATGAAACAGTATCTGCACTTTCTTACTGGGATGAGGAAAATATTTGTATATGGAAGAACGCAGTAAAACGATCTTCTGAAGGAATGGTTTATCTTAAAGGTTGGAAAGGAAAACTGTATAATCAATCTGGCTTGATAGTTGTTGTTCTGGATCCCACACGAAAAGCAATGGAAAAAGCAAATCGCGATATGATGTTGATGGAATTAAATGAAACGACAGATAAAAAGCGTATCGCAGAGCTTAAACATGCTCTTTCATCAATTATAGTTAAACAAAGAGGACGACGAGGATTTAAGATTGATGATAACCTAATGCGAGAAGAAGAGTCTATTGATGGTCGTTTTTTAATGTTTTGTACTGACGAGAGAATAAGTACTAAAAATGTTTTCACGATTTATTTCCAGCGAGATGAGATTGAAAAAGCCTTCCGAAGCTTAAAAGGCGAACTCTCTTTAGGACCTATACGTTATCAACGACCAGAACGGATAGATGCGTATCTTACAATAATATTTCTTGCATATATGTTAAGAGCGATCATAAAATTCAGGTTAAAGGAAGCTAATATTGATATGTCGGTTAATTCAGCAGTAGAAGAGTTAAAAAACCTCACCCTCGTTGAATTTTCCTATAAAAGTAAGACGAAATGGAAACTCTCAAGAGCAACTCAAAAGCAGCTATTGCTCATGAAAGCGATGAAATTTGATGTGTTTATTCATAGTGCCTATAATCGATAAAATTCAGGATATTAGTCCCGTGCCCCCTTCGATTTGCAAAAGCCAATGCAACAAATAACGATTAATACCCCCATGCACCCACGCGTGGATGCTCCACACCTTCCAGAGCGGAGTCAGTGACTCAATCCACATTCAATATAAAACCTGAAAACTCTGAATCCCCACTAAAATCAAATACTGCTAAAATGGCGGTTGAAATGGCGATTGAATAAGACGAAGAAACAGCAATGCAGTGGTTGGCAAGGTCAGGAAGAATGACCGGGTATGCAGGATAGAAAGGGCTTTGGAAATGGCTGAGTAAGCGTTTAGGGAAGAATTATAGGGATAGGGATAGGGATAGGGATAGGGATTGCATCGATCCTGTCGGAGTTGATAAGTTTGGTTAACCTGCACCATATCCTGGTTACAATCGATGAGGTCGTATGGGGCCCTGGTATGATGTTCCTGCTTATCGGGACAGGCATCTACCTTACCCTCAGACTGAGAGGACTCCAGGTCCGCAAACTGTTGTACACATTACGCCTAATAACCAGACCCCGGGAGGGTGGAAAAGGAGATATCTCGCCGTTCAAGGCCCTTATGACCACGCTTTCGGGCACCATAGGCACAGGCAATATTGCGGGTGTTGCCACTGCCATCTCAATGGGCGGGCCGGGTGCGCTTTTCTGGATGTGGCTCACTGCTGTGGTGGGCATGGCCACTAAGTTCGTGGAATGACCCAACCTTCTTCTCTCTGGAATACCTCTGAAAAATCTTCTCTTCTAACGAGGAGTTTATGCGTCCCGTCTTTTGCAACCATGACCTTTGAAGGTCTTGGAAAAGAATTTGCATTCGAGGCAAAGAAATCTGAATATGCACCTGTATCATAGAATAATAAGTAGTCCCCTCTTCGAGGTTTTCGTATTAATTTATTCTTTATTTTACCGAGGAGATCTCCTGTAAAGCACAAATTCCCTGCAACAAATGTTTCAAAATGCTCACCCTCTTCGATATTATTTGCAATTTCTATTCTACATGACTTTCGGCCATTTTGATTTTTCGACCAAGTTAAATTAAACAAATCACTTAAATTCAATCACCCGTCCATTAAGACGATCAAATTTTTGTCTAATTTAATTGGGTCGTATTTTGATT
>JAKRWB010000499.1 GCA_022353185.1 ANME-2 cluster archaeon
CGGGTCTGAACTACGCTCTTATGTTCTTTTTACGACCTTTGGGCACTTTTGGTACTGACCTTGCTTTTATGACAGGGACGGCAATGACATTGATACCTGGATTGTTCAGGGAAAAGGATACAATTGCGAAGGCCCAGGCAGCAAGGGGATATAAACCACGGGGGTTGAAGGGTTTTACTGCACTGGTGGTTCCATTGCTGCACAGGTCGTTTCGAAGGGTGGATGAACTGTCGGATGCGCTGGAATCCAGGTGTTTTCATTCACAAAGATGTTATTATTATTACCGAAAATCTCTGGCGATGCGGGATTATGCAGGCGTGGGAGTATATTTGGTTCTGGGTGTGGTGTTATTGTTTTTCCTGTGAGTGGAGATTGGTGGGTTGTTTTGAATTATGCGAGGTGAATTCAGATGTATATCATGGCAATAATGTTGTCTGTTTAAATACTAATGTTACCATTATTGTAAGAAGAGCCCTAGAAAATACGGCATTGAAACACGCCCTCTCGCATCCAACTGGATCTAGTGATAGGGGGAAGGTGAATTATGGGAAGTTTAGAATTATGCTGGATGGTGTGAAGGCAATCATCGGCGACTAAGAGGACTAAAATGGCTGATAATTGGAGATAACACGATGCTTGAATCATTGGAAATCAAGAACTTCAGGATTTTGGAGGACTTCAGGGTCCCCACGCTTGGGAAAGTCAACTTAATCGTCGGAAAGAACAATTCGGGAAAGAGCTCGGTGTTGGAGGCGTTGCGTATCTATGCAGGTGATGCACAGCGCGAATTGCTCAAACAAATCGCTGAAGGTCATGATGAGAAATATCACCTGGGGAAAAACGAACAAATCGAGTCCGATATACAACTGCCTTTCGAGGACTTCTTTGTTGGCAGGCAGTTCCCTCAAGACGAAACACTTGCGATTAGTATTGGTGAGCTAGCATTGGGTGATGATGCGCTGCGAATAGAGCATGGTTTTCTCTTTGAGGAAGAAGTAGTTGTAAAGGACGACTCGGGAGAGATTATAGAAAGAAGCACTCGCCGACGTCGGATGCTAAATCCTTCACGTGATGAATTATCGTTAGAGGCGTTTAGTCATGCGCTTTTTGTAACCAAGGGGGAACGTTCATTTCCTCCGATCCATCTGGATAAGCCAGAATATCCCCGTTTAAGAAGTCGTATCGAAATTTCTGGAACATTGCCCTGCAGCGTGATTCCAACCCAGTTTATTTCAATCGATGATCTTGCTGATGAATGGGACAAGATTGTTTTCACTGAACATGAAGAGGTGGTTAGGCAGGCTTTGCGGATTATTACGCCGGAGTTCGAGAACCTGACTTTTGTCCGCAAAGATGAATTACCTCGCAATATTTTTAGTCGTTTTGCAAAAGTAAAAATGTCTGACTCACCGCATCCTGTGCCCCTAAATAGTTTGGGAGATGGCATGTTGCGGGTGCTGCAATTAGTGCTGAAAGTTTTTCCGGCAAAAGGGGGATTCTTGTTGATCGATGAGTTTGAAAACGGACTTCATTTCAGTGTTCAGGAAAAGGTGTGGGCACTGTTGTTCGAGATGGCACAGAAACTGGATATTCAGATATTCGCCACCACCCATAGCTGGGACTGTATCGAGAGTTTCGCCAAAGTGGCTATCGAACGTAAAGATGTTGAAGGAGTGTTATTCCGGGTTGGTCAAAGCGCCAAGGAAAGTAATCGGGGTAAAATAATTGCGACTGTTTTTGATGAGGACGCACTTTACAACATTACTCAAGCTGATGTGGAAGTACGGTGATGGCAATGTCCGATCGCATCCTACTGGTTGAAGGTGAGAGCGACAAAAGTTTCTTTGAAGAAATTTGTAAGACTTTGGAGCTTCATGCCAGTGTAAGAGTTGCACCGCCGAAAGACGTAGGAGGATTTCACAATACCAAAGAGGGAGTATTTAATATTCTCCCAACTTGGTTGAAGCAACTTGGTGATGGAACGGTTAAAAGCCTTGCTGTTGTTGTAGATGCCGACAGTGACGTCAATGGTGGTGGGTACCAGCGTACGATTGATAGGGTTATAGAGATTGTGGGAGAGTATGGCTTTACTTTGAAATCCGATCCAGTTGAAGGTGTTCTTTTTGAGCACGGCGACGACTTGGCAGATTTTGGTCTGTGGGTAATGCCAAACAATGGTGACGAAGGCATGTTGGAAGACTGGATTAAGAGTTGCGTCCACTCAGATGAACATAGACTTCTCACGCATGCTAAGGAAGTGGTAGGTGAATTGTCGGTACCAAAATTTAAACCCATTCATCGTAGCAAGGCAGAGGTTGCGACTTGGCTGGCTTGGCAGAAACAACCTGGGCATGGGCTTTATCGTGCCGTTGAAGACCAACTGATTGATCCAGACAGTGCGTTGTTTAAGAAATTATGCATTTGGCTTACTCATATCTACAGCTCAGAGGATTAATAGAAGGTGTAGTTTTTGTTGATGTGATGTTCGGAGATATAAAAATGTGATGCAGTGCAGGAAAAGTATAAACTCGTTTCAATATATCGATCATACCCCCTCTCTTCGCCAAACTCCATCAACGAGCCCGTACCTCCCCCCTTATGGTCGATATCCACGACTTCGCTCGCAGTGGATGTGGAACTTATGCCCAGACTGCCGTATTGCATCAAGAGGGCGCAGGGGAGATGCGAATGACAGAGCTGCATATGAGTGCGGTTTAGCCAGTTACAGCAGGCATTTTTCAATTACTTTCGTATATCGTTAAGCCATTCGTAAACAGGTTTTATTTGTATTTCCCTATCATCGATTTTCAGTTTACCGGATTCTTTTTCGGTTATTATCAGTCCTTCTTGAAGATTATGGGCAATCATAGCTTCCATTAATCCCCTGAGTTCTCTTTTTTTGGTCTTTTCATCTTCAAGGGAGAGAGTTACCTGAATTGCTCCAGTTATTTTGAGATTGTCTTTTATGATGAAATCGCATTCAGACCTCCCTTTATGATAGTATATTTCCCGATTCTGTTTATTCAGTGTCATGTACACAAGGTTTTCCAGCAATCTACCCCTGTCATGAGAAAATTTGAATGATATGGAATTCACAAGTCCGGTGTCTATACAGTATATTTTTTTAGGATTTGCCAGTTGTTTTTTCACTGAATGATCGAATTTAGTCAATGTGTAAACCAGATATGAATCTTCTGCAAATTGGAGATATTCTTTCACCGTTTCAGGGGATATACCCAGGGTTTTTGCAATATTAGAATACGAGAAGGGTTTTGCTATGTTTGAGATTATGAAATAAAGCAAATCAAATACATCTTTGTTATTCCGCAAATTGTTGGGATATATAATATCCTTCAGGTAAATGGTCTGGAAATAATTTTGAAGGATTTCATGTTTTAGTTCGTTATCGTTTTCAAGAACCACTCTCGGATAAGCACCGAATTCCAGATAGTTGTTGAAATACTGGTACTTTTCAATTGTCGTGGGTTTGCGTATATCAATAAATGTTAGATATTCGCTAAATGACAGAGGATAGACTGTTACAGAAAAGTATCTGCCTGAGAGTCTTGTGCTTGTTTCTTTTTTGAGAAGTGTGGATGTTGAACCTGTGAGTATGAATTTTATGTTTTTTGCGGTATCAAACATAGTTTTGATAGTCTGCACCCAGTAATTGTAATTCTGTACCTCATCGATGAAGAGGTAAAGTTTATCTGGCTGATTTAGTGCCAGGTAACTTTCAATTAATTCTGTGAGAAAAACCGGGTCCTTGGATTTGCTCTGAAACAGCGGTTCATCCAGATTTATGAAAAGCACGGCGTCAGGATTTACTTTGCTTTCCAATAAGTTTTGTATCATTTGGTAGGCGATAGTTGATTTTCCAGTTCGTCTGGCACCTGTGAGCAGGAGAATTTCCTCTGTCTTTAGATATTTCATCAGCATGGGATACCATTGCATCCTGTCTATACCGGTATCAAATGGTTTACCAAACCACCAGGGGTTCTGCCGTTCAAGGACTATTTTTGTATTTTTGTCCATATTACACATTATAATCGCTGAAAATACATTAATTTATCGATTATAGTTTATGATTATGGAATTCATTCAGGGTTTAGTGTTCTATGTATCAGTCTGAGTTCGTACCAGTTCGTTGCTAATCATATTGGCCTAATTTAATGCCCTCATTATTATATTTCAGGTGGAGCCCCCCCACCTGAAACCACCCATCCAAGCATCCATACCCACTTCGCATCCAAAACCCA
>JAKRWB010000500.1 GCA_022353185.1 ANME-2 cluster archaeon
CCTTCAGGTCAGTTACCCCGGCAGTATCGCCCAGTTTACCGAATATCCCTTTAGCGTCGTTCTCATCCCATATACGGCCAGCCTTATGTTTAACCTCGAACTCAATGCCATCGTCCAGTATCGCCATTATTTCCCAGTACGGCCGGGATACATGCGCCAGTCGCTCACGTTCCTTGTCTACCAGCAGCGCTAGTGTAGGGGTCTGGACCCGCCCCACGCTCAGGAACAGATTGCCCAGCCTTCCGGAAGTAGTGGAGATGTACCTGGTGAGCGCCGCACCCCATATCAGGTCAATGACCTGCCTGCTCTGCCCTGCTGCAGCCAAGTTGAAATCTACGGGATGGAGGTTTTTAAATGCATCAAGTATCTCTGTTTTGGTAATGGTACTGTAATGTACCCGGTCTACCTGTATGTCCTTGCTGACCTTTTCCACAATGCGCAGGGCTTCTACCCCGATAAGTTCACCTTCCCTGTCAAAGTCAGTGGCAATGGTGACGTGGTCCGCTTCTTTACCAAGTTTGCGAAGAGCAGCAACTATCTTGGGCTGGGTGGGAGATGTGATTATTTCGGCATTTATCAGTTCCCTGCTGTCAACTTTCTGCCAGTTGTTATATTCTTTGGGAAAATCCACTGAAACGATGTGGCCACTCAATCCCATTACAGTGGTACCGTCCCACTGGTATGTATCAACCCCGCTAACCCTCACTTGCTTGGGTTTCTTAGGGGCCAGGATTTCAGATATACGCTTCGCAGTGTTGTGTTTTTCGGTAATTATAAGATGCATCCAAGTACTCCGTGTTTCTACATATCCAGATTTAGTGTTGAAATCAATTACATGAATAAATAGGTTTTGTCTGTTTTAACCAGAAACATACAATAAACAATTAATTTATATCATGCCCTACAAACATTAATTAAGTAACATTGGGGAAATTCAGACATGAAAACCATTACTTCCAGGCGGATGGATGCGCTGGATACAAATTGCGAATATCTGGGATTGTCCAGGCTCCAGTTAATGGAGAACGCAGGCTCGGCAGTTGCTGCCGAAGTAATGAACCTTCCTACCAGGGAGCGGGTATTGCTCGTTGCCGGCCGGGGTAACAATGGAGGAGATGCGTTCGTGGCAGCCCGGCACCTCACCGGTTATGAGGTGAAGGTATTACTTTTGGGTAAGTCCGGTGATGTCAAGACACCTGAGGCTGCCAGGAATCTTTCCATTCTCAAGAGCACGGGCATACCTGTCATCGAAGTGACAGATGTATCAGGCCTGGACCCAGCTTATTTCTCAGATTGTGATGTAATAGTGGACGCAATTTTCGGCACTGGTATAAAGGGGCCCATAAGGGAACCTGAAACAACAGTCATTGACATGATAAACGGTTCTGACGCTAAGGTGGTCAGTGTAGATGTGCCATCAGGCATGGACCCTGATGGTGGAGAGTTCGAAAAAGCGGTCAAGTCCGATGTGACGGTTACCTTCCACCTGCCCAAGCCGGGTCTGCTGGAAAAGGTTGCAAAGGACTACATTAAAGAGATTGCTGTGGCAGATATCGGCATCCCGCCTGAAGCCGAGATCATGGTCGGACCCGGTGACCTGAAACTGGTAACCGGCCGGCGTCCTGATAGCCATAAAGGCGAAGGCGGGCGGGTGCTGATTATCGGCGGCGGTGCATATACCGGTGCGCCGGCCCTTTCAGGAATGGCGGCACTGCGGACGGGTGCTGATATTGTGACCGTGGCAGTCCCGAAGAGCGTTGCCGGTATAGTGGCATCCTTTTCACCTAACCTGATAGTCAGGAAATTGTCAAAGAAACGACTGCACAGGCAGGACATACCTGTCCTGGAAGAGCTTATTCAGGCTCATGATGTGGTAGTGATCGGTATGGGACTGGGCAGGGATGATGAAACACTATCTGCTGTCAGGGAGATACTGCCTTTGTGTAACCGGGTTGTAGTGGATGCTGACGGGCTGGCCGCGCTGGAGACACCGCTGAGCCAGTACGGCTGCGAGATGATAATCACGCCTCATGCGGGTGAATTCAAGGCGCTTGGGGGCGCCGATGTGCCCGGTGACCTTGACAGGCGTGTGGGTATGGTCAACAGGTTCTCGGCCGACAACGGTGCGGTGGTGCTGCTCAAGGGGCCAGAGGATATCATTTCTGACGGCCAGGGCGCCAGGGTCAACCGCACAGGCAATCCCGGCATGACCGTGGGCGGTACCGGGGATGTGCTGGCAGGTATTACAGGGGCACTATTCGCCAGGCATAACGCTATTGAAGCTGCGGCGGCGGCGGCTTATATTTGCGGTCGGGCGGGGGATATGGTATATGAGGAGCTGGGAACGGGGCTGTTAGCCACTGACGTGATTGACAATATCCCGGCTGCCATGAAAATTTAAATGGGGTGAGGAATTGAAGGAAATACTTGTAGAACTGGAACGTAACAGGGTCAGGCTGGTGGTGCGCCATGATGAGGATGAGACCATTCTAAAATTAAACCTTCAAGAGGCACAAACGCTCTCAGATGACCTGAAACAGGCACTTGAAGATTACCAGCAGCGAAAACATATCAGGATTGACTAGAAACATGGATGAGATTTTTACACACATACACGAAGGCCGGGCCAGGATGGTGGATATCAGCGATAAGTCCGAGTCTATCAGGCGGGCTGTGGCTTCCGGACATATCCGGCTTAAATCCACTACCATTGAGGCCATCCGCAGCCGCACTTTTGAGAAAGGGAACGTACTGGCCACTGCCAGGATAGCGGCGGTGCAGGCCGTGAAACGCACCTGGGATACTATACCTATGTGCCACCAGATACCCATCACCCATGTGGACGTGGAGTTCGACGTGAAGGATGACAGGGTGGATGCTGTGGTGGAAGTGCGTTCGGTCGGGAAGACCGGGGTTGAGATGGAGGCTCTGCATGGGGTGTCAGTGGCATTGCTTACGGTGTGGGATATGGTGAAGTCTGCTGAGAAGGATGAGACAGGGAATTATCCTGAGACTGTTATTTCTGATATCAGGGTTGATGAGAAGGTTAAGGAAAGGGTTTGAATAAATTTTTTTCCTACTACGACAATATGTATACTTATTACGTATGTAAATCGTGTACATATTTATGGACAAAAATGCTAAATTCTTTACACGATTTACACAATTAAAGTTATAATCAACAGCGAACTTACACGAACTCGCCTTGAAGAGTTCATGTCACTTCGCAACTACGAGTTGGGTGCTAATTTTTGAATAAGACCTGACTCCTTTCCCTCCACTTACCCCGTTGCCCGTGCACCCTGTGCTTATCCAGCCTGATAAGAACTTAAACCAATCCCTCACGTAACAATATCTCAAATACATCATCAAGGAACTCTTCTGGCGTAATAGTTTTTCCTGCCTCACCTGCCGTCTCATGTGCATCCTGGTTCTCAAAAGGATGACGGTGCCACTTACCTCCAACACAGTCCCTTCCGAATAACCTGCGTTCCCACCCCACAAGTACATAATTGGTAGTGCCGGTAATCTGGTGAAAATAGAACTGGACAAAGATGTTTTCCGATATCTCAACTCGTGCTTTTATAGCATTGTCAGTCCTAACCAAGATTCGAAGAGGTACCATATACTTTGAGGCTGCTTCTTCAAGTGCTTCAATAAAATCAACGAGTTTCATGTATATTTTGCAATTCTCTTAAGTTCATTGTTGATAGTATCAATACCGTCAAGCACAAGTTCCCAATCACAAAAATCTTCTTCAACTTCAAAAGAACGGCCGGATTCTTCAACCATCTTCTTACTTTTAAATTCCTCAAAAGCCATGTTGTATTTATTATGTAACTTCTTTTCCATTAACCTGTACTCGGCAAGCCTCCTGCGCAACTCGTGAATCACAAGTTGCATAGTGCTTTCTTCAGGATTGCTCTTAAATATGTGTTTATATATTCCCTGGAATTCGTTGGGTAATTTAACAGATACAGGCATTTTAAATCACTAACAATCACTTGGTCTTATAACGTTAATAGTTTTCTTAAAAATTCAATCTCACAACCGCCCTATCATCTTATGCACCCACGGGACGACCCGCACATCCATAAGGTACTCCCCTCTCGCATCCATAAGTTCCAGCAGCCTACCCCTGACGGCGGCTCGAAACCCGAGCAAGGACAAATGGCGGGCGGTATTTCTATAATCAGGACAGACATGGTCCGGACAATTATAGTATGCTGCATAACAATTAATAAGATGGAAATCAGCACCTGGATTTATCTTGTAAATTTTCCACAATAGTCCTTTGCATACACACCGCCGCATTTACTTATATTCATAGTTGTTTACCTGAAAGATGTGCAGTGAGGGTGGGCTTGAAGAAGTGCGGCGGGGTGAGGGGATGAATAGGAGTAAATCGAAATGTATTTATTCTATATTAAGAATAAATATTTTAGGTGATTTCAATGAAGAATGTTATTTTGATTTTAGGAATATTAACCACAGTTATGGTATGTGGTGTTGTAGCAGGGGTATCAGATAATGCGGCACCTGAAATAGATATGGATTTAAATGAAGACACATGTAGGATTTGTCATGTTGGAAATCTCCAAGGTGAACATCATTCGTCCTCATTTTTCAAAGAAAATGAATGTTCTGATTGCCATGAACAAGAGGAGAAAAAATCTCAGATTGTAATGGATTTTACGTGTGGTTTAAACGGTGATTGTCATAACACAACATCCTCAGATAATCCAATAAAACTAGTAACAGATCACCATGATTTCACTGCAATTTTTGATAATGATGATTGGGATTGTTTAATTTGCCATGAAAAGGGAGTCCCAAGACCCTTAGATAATTAAATTATTCCAGTATAAATCAATCGAACCAATATAACCTCCAGCCGTTTGGGCTGGAGGTTCTCATTTTTTGTGTATAATATCACCAAGCTCACCTCTGGTTACCTCGCGCTACGGGCTGTGTCTGCCGATACTGAGGAACTCCGCACCGTATTTCGCAATGCTGCACTTCCCGTTCTCTTCACCAGGGAGCAGACCCGGACGGTAGGATTTTAACCCGCAGTGGGAAATATATTTTATTTACCTCCAATGTCCTGGTTGTTTATCTTTCTCTTTTATGCTTCAAGGCACACCAGTCAAGGACTCAGGATTTTGCTAATGCTCAAATCCAGGGCATCTAATTGATGCCCGAATAATTATTACTTGTCATGAATTTAAGAATCTTTGTTCCTTGTTCTGTCGCCTGTATCTTCTGCCTGATCATAATTTGGCTCTCCTCCTCCAGGTGACTCTTCTGTTCCTGTAGCAGGTTGTTCACCATCTTCTCCATTATAATTTTCATCTCCTGTTCCTGCCATTTCGCTTCCATAAAACATAGTTGCTACAAGCATTGCCATCAGAGCAATTATAATTATGATTATTTTTTTCATTGTAACACATCTTATGTTAAGTTTATATATTCAAACAATTTAAACTGTTTGATTCACAAGGGGCAAATGTCTCAGTTATTTGGGGTGCACTCCATACCCACACTATGTCAAAGAGAAACAAACAAAATTAGGTAATGAATGGAATAATGAAATACCATCAATTTCATAATCCCAGTAACCATTAAGAATCCAGAAACCATTAACAGATAACCAACATGTTAGAAACCATTCCGCTTTATGTTAGTTTATTTTTCACAAGCTTCCTTGCTTCCTCTATATTTCCTCTGGGTTCAGAAGGATTAGTAGTTTACCTTATCACACAAGGTCACAGCATTGGAACCGTTGTAATTATAGCCTCAATAGGGAATTACCTTGGCGCCTGCACCACGTATCTGCTGGGCTGGGTGGGGCGTGAAAAATATCTCGAAAAATACCTGCGAATGAAACAAAGTGAACTGAAAAAGGGTGAACAAATATTCGAAAAGTATGGGCCTCCAATATTATTGTTCACATGGGTTCCACTTGTTGGAGATGCTATAGCGGCAATTGGTGGTATATTCAAACTTAATTTTGTCGTTTTTTCAATATATGTATTCATTGGAAAATTTATTAGATATTTAGCTGTAGCATACCTGGCTGGATTGATATGAATCAGATATCAGCCTCACGCCCCGTTCAATGTAAACTCCTCCACCCACTCGAACCCGAACTCATCCATATAATCGCAGCACGCCTGCTCGAACTCCCTGCGCTTTTGTGTGAGTTTAGCATGGGTGTCACTTCCAGGTTTGTTCCCATCAGGCATGATTGAATGATATCTATCAGTCAGTAGATAAGATTTATTGAACTATGCCCCCATACGAAAGAGCATGAAAAATGTATTCTTCCTGTGTGTGGGCAACTCCTGCCGCAGCCAGATGGCTGAAGGATTTGCCCGACATCACGGCTCAGACATCCTGGAAGCCCACAGTGCCGGCACCATGCCTGCATCCTTTGTGGCACCGAAAACCATAGAAGTCATGGGCGAGAAAGGCATAGACATCTCACACCAGTCACCCAAACAGCTTGACCAGGCCCACCTGCCTGACTATGACATTCTCATATCCATGGGCTGCGGTGTGCAGGACACCTGCCCGGCCGAATATCTAAAAGACTTCACAGACTGGGGGCTGGATGACCCCATGGGGCAGCCTGTTGAAAAATACAGGCAGGTCAGGGATGGGATTGAGAGGCTGGTGCTGGAATTAATCGAAGGATTGGATAATACGCATTTTGATTAACATATGGGGAAAAATGGTGGTTTTTGCTTCATATAATAATCAATCTAAAATTTTATATACTACCAAATAGAATGATACTAATTAGTAGTATATTATGAAATTCCATAACAGAAACACTGAACTGGAAGAACTGGAACGCATCTGGGGATTATGCTCAGTGTCCTCACACTTCACCATACTTACTGGAAGAAGACGTGTGGGAAAAACAGAACTTGTCAAGCAGTTCTATGCAAATAAACCACATCTGTATTTCTTTATAGGGAGAAAAAAACCTGTTTTGCTCCTCGAAGAGCTGTCCGAAGTTGCCAGAACCGGAATCAAGGATTTCCCCACAATAGTCAAGTTCGACGAGTGGCTAAAATTCCTATTGAACAATGCAGAGCCAGGCACGGTCATATTCATTGACGAATTCCAGAACTTCAAATTTGTGGACGATAGCATTTTCTCGGATTTCCAGAAGGTGATTGACGAATACAAAAACAAAGTGCAACTTCATATTATCGCAGCCGGTTCGCATATTACCTTGATGGATAAAATATTTGCTGACAGCAAAGAACCCCTGTTTGGCAGGGCCACAGAAAAATATGTGCTCAATCCCATGCAGTTCAAAGATATCTCAAAAATGCTATCTGATATAGGAATAACCAACATTGAAAGCCAGATACATTGGTATAGCATATTTGGAGGAATACCAAAGTACTATGTAATGGCAGAAGAGCAAGGATTGTCTGGAATGGATATATTTTCTGCACTTAAAATACTCCTTTTCAGGGACTTTGCCCCCTTAAAAGAAGAAGCAAGAAGTGTTCTTACTGAAGAGTTCGGACGGGAACATCCATCCTTTTTCTCAATACTGGAAGCAGTCGCCCTGGGAAATTCCGAGATGACCACGATTGCAGATCGGTCAGGGATAAAAGTAAAAAGCATTACCAAATACCTTGGCCAGCTTGTAAAGGATTTCCGCTATCTGGACTACGAAGTCCCGGTCACTGAAGCAAGCCCGTGGAAAAGCAAGAAAGGAAGGTATTTCCTGAATGACAACTTCTTCAAGTTCTGGTTCAGATACATTTACAGGAATAGAAGCGACTATGAAATTGGCAATTACGACAAATTAATAGATAAGATACAGCGAGACTTTGAATCCTTTGTTGGGCGGGAATTCGAAAAGATATCCATTCAATATCTAAAGGAACTTAACACACGAAACAAACTTCCGTTCACATTTTCCAAAATAGGTCGGTGGTGGCGCAAAGGATATGAAATCGATATCATTGCCACTGATGATAATTCAAAGAAGATCCTTTTTGGAGAATGCAAGTGGCAAAACCGCAAAACTGGCATAGATGTGCTTGCTACCCTGATGGATAAATCAAGGTTTGTAGATTGGAATATTAATAATAGGACAGAGTACTTTGTTGTGATATCAAAGTCAGGTTTTACAAAAAAAGCAGAGGAGTTCGCCGGCCAGAACAACGTAATCCTCGATACGCTACAAGACTTTAAAAATTTCCTTGATCACCCGTGATAATACGTGGGCTCATCAGGCTTCTTCTCTGCCTGTTTGCCCTTGAAGTTAATAGCTGGCAGCGGCACAGCAGGCGGCAGACCCAGCGTCTTTGACATGGTCAATGCCAGAGGTGCCAGATTGTTCACCATGGTATTGGCAATCTCATTTTGCACATTGGTCGGTGCAGACCCACCGGTCCACTCCTTATGCATCGCCTCCAGGTCACCCTCCTGGTAATAATCCGTGCTACCCTCAAACCTGATATAACCGATATTTGGATTCAGGTAATTGATGGACATTGCATACTCCAACTTAATCACCTGCTTTTTGCCAAAAGGAGTGTTCTGCTCAACCAACGAGGGATTTCTTATGTTGATATCAAAATTAATATTGATACTCTTGTTCTGCCTGGCACTTTCAGCACCTGCAAACGACTTTGATTCGATCTGATTTACCTGGAAACCTATAATCATGCTTTTTCACCATACTAAAAATAAAGGGTAAGAACAATAAAGATTGGGTTACCCCCCAATCCTGTCTCAATTATCGGTCTGTAAAGACCCACGGTATTAAAACCACCGCAAAAACATCTAAGAAGTCAACACTATCTCTATGCTGATATCCTTCGGAACCTGTATGCGCATAAGCTGGCGCAACGCCCGCTCGTCTGCATCAAGGTCAATAAGCCGCTTGTGCACCCTCATCTCCCAGTGGTCCCAGGTGGAAGTGCCCTCTCCGTCCGGACTCTTCAGGGTTGGTACCTTCAGCTTCTTCGTGGGCATGGGTATGGGACCAGCCATGTTCACACCGGTCTTTATTGCAATATTCTTGACCTGTTCACATACATTATCCAGAGTTGACGGGAGTGTCCCAGTTAATCGAATCCTTGCTTTCTGTGCCATTAATGAATCTCCAAAATTTAACAAAAAGAGAAATGGGGAGGCCTTATGGCCTCGCCTTTATACTTATGACCATGCCAGCTGCAACGGTCTGTCCCATATCACGGATAGCGAAGCGACCCATTTGTGGAATCTCCTTCACATTCTCAATGACCAGTGGCCTGGTAGGCTTTACGGTCACGATAGCTGCATCTCCAGCTTTGATGAATGCGGGGTTCACTTCCTTCACTTCACCGGTCTTTGGGTCCAGTTTCTTGTCAATTGACATAAAGGTACACGCAGTTTGTGCTGTATGGCAGTGGAACACGGGTGTGTAACCTACTGATATAGCAGACGGATGCTGAAGCACAACTATCTGTGCAGTAAACTCTTCAGCAACTGTTGGTGGTTTTGATGTATGTCCGCATACATCGCCTCTTCTGACATCATTCTTGCCAATACCCCTTACGTTCCAGCCGATATTATCGCCTGGCTTAGCCTCGTTCTGTTCTTCATGATGCATTTCAATGGACTTGACCTCACCGGAAGCGCCGCTTGGATTGAAAATGATTTTATCGCCTTTCTTCATAATACCGGTCTCAACACGTCCCACTGGTACAGTGCCAATACCGCTTATAGTGTAAGCATCCTGCACAGGGATACGCAGTGGCAGGGTTGTTGGCATTTCAGGTTCCTTCAGTTCGTCAAGTGCTTCCAGGATTGTTGGGCCTTTATACCATTTGGTATTCTCGCTATGGGTTGCAATATTGTCACCCTGGAACGCAGATGTTGGAATAAAGTGCATATCTGCGGGTTTGAATCCTACGATCTTCAGCAGTGCGCTGACATCTTCCTTGGCCTTGTTATACTTGGCCTCATCGTAGTTGATCTCATCCATCTTATTGATTGCAATGATCAACTGGGTGATACCCAGTGTCCGGGACAGGAACACGTGTTCCTTGGTCTGGGCCTGTACACTGTCCTTACCGGAAACCACAAGAATTGCAGCGTCTGCCTGGGATGCACCTGTGATCATGTTCTTGACAAAGTCACGGTGACCGGGACAATCCACTACAGTAAAATAATACTTAGCAGTATCAAATCGCTGGTGTGCGATATCAATGGTTATACCCCTCTCACGCTCTTCTTTAAGGGAGTCCATGACCCATGCAAAAGCAAAGGATTCCTTACCTTTTGCTTTGGCTTCTTCTCTAAACTTTTCAATTACATGTGCCGATACGGCACCTGTATCATACATCAGCCTTCCTACAAGGGTTGATTTCCCATGATCGATATGACCGATGACTGCCAGATTCAAATGTGGTTTCTCTGCCATTTTTAATCCTCCAAATTATTAATTTAAATATATCTGAATTTCTGTCTCATTATATCTTTTACTGCTTTTAAACTTTGTGTCGTTATTACCTGATGCAAAAGCACTTCCTACACAAATTTACAAACCCACGAAATCACTGGCTTTTGGCATTTCGGCCTTTAATCCTTTCCGCTGCCGTATCTTTGTTACTACATCCTTTAATAAACTCATTGGAAGCGGTTCAAATCCAGCAAATTCCGTACTCCACGAAGCCCGCCCTTCGGTTGCAGAGCGGATATCACCGGCAAACCCGAACAGTTCCGCTACCGGAGCCCTGCTTTCAATAATGGTCAAATCCCCTTCCTGGGTCATGTTACTGATAACACCCCTGCGCCCCTGTATTTCTGAAGTGGCTCCACCCATACTGTTCTGTGGTGTCTGGATGAATACATTCTGGTAGGGCTCAAGCAATGTATCGTCAGCCGATAACATGGCTGCCTGTATAGCAGAGCGAACTGCCGGAATCACCTGTGCAGGACCCCTGTGTACGGCATCTTCATGGAGTTTTGCATCTACGAGTATGACCTTGATAGCCTGGCATGGCTCCCTGCTGAGTGGTCCGCCAACCATGACCTCTTCAAAACCATCAATTACTAATTCCATAGTCTCGTTCATGTACTGGATACCTTTTGTCATATCAATCAGAATATTCGACTCATAAATTTCTGAAATGCTTTTTGCTTCATCCTTACTGAAACCTACTTCCATGAACTTCTCACGGCGTTCCACTTCGGGCATGCGCATGGACACCTCCCCTGACTTGATAAGGTCTACTACCTCATTGGACAGGGGTTCAACCTCAATATAGAATCGGTTATGCCTGTTAGGACTCTTACCTTCCACCGGACCCGCATGTTTCTGCACAGTTTCCCTGTACACCACAATAGGCGGACTGGTGGTAATCTCCACACCTTTATCCCTCTCTATCCTGTGTCCAATGACCTCAAGATGAAGTTCTCCCATACCTGACATCAGGTGTTCGCCGGTCTCTTCATTGATAGTGATTTTAAGGGTATTATCCTCCTTTGCCACCTGCCTCAGCACTTCCACCAGTTTTGGCAGGTCTTTCATGTGCTTCGCTTCAACTGCCACAGTGACCACTGGCTCACTTGCATGCTTTATAGACTCGAACGGGATCATATCAGCCTTGCTTGAAACGGTCGCACCCACATACGCATCTTTCAGACCAGTAACTGCTGCAATGTTTCCGCCCGGTATCTTCTCAACTTCAAGTCGCTCAGGACCCATAAATACACCCACTTGCTGCAACCTGTTGGTCTTGGTTGAGCCGGAAACGTGCAGTTCCATACCCCTTTTCAAGGTACCGCTAAACAACCTGCCAGTTGCGACTTCACCTGCGTGAGGATCCAATGAGATATTAGTGACCATTAGTGCCACATCACCTTCCTTGTTGGCAGACACCATATCCTTATATTCCTGGGATTCCTTATCACCGTGCCATATCACATTCACCCTGTCCTTCTGGGCAACCAGCGGATTGGGAAGGAACCTGATTATTGTATCATTCAACACTTCATGGAGCGGGCATCTCTCTGCCAGTTCTTTCTGGTTCTCTTCTTTACAATAATTAAATACATCGTTGAACGTAACACCAGACTTTTTCATGTACGGTACGCTGATGGCCCAGTTATACAATGCAGAGCCGAACACTACAGTACCCTCTGCCGCATCCATTCGCCATCCTGCTTTGTATTTCGCCTCGTTCATGCCCTTAATGAGCTTGTTCACGTGGTCAATGACCTTACCCAGCCGGATCTGCATTTCCTGGGCGTCTACCTGCAGTTCGTTTATCAGTCTGTCAACTTTGTTGACGAACAGCACTGGCTTTACATGTTCTTTTAGCGCCTGCCTTAGCACGGTCTCGGTCTGAGGCATAGTACCTTCAACTGCATCCACTACAACCACAGCACCGTCCACGGCCCTCATAGCTCTGGTCACGTCACCGCCGAAGTCCACGTGGCCCGGCGTATCAATAAGATTGATAAGATATTCTTGCCCCTCGAAATCGTGGACCATAGAAACGCAAGCAGAGTCAATAGTAATACCTCTTGCCTGTTCTTCCTCATCAGAATCAGTGAACAACTGCTTGCCTGCCAATTCCTTTGAAATCATACCGGCACCGGCAAGGATGTTATCTGTCAACGTAGTTTTACCGTGGTCGATATGTGCCACTATACCGATATTCCGGATATGTTCCGGGTCATTCATGAGCACGGTCACGCGCTCAACCATCTTTTTCCTTCGTCCCATCTCAATTTCCTCTGAAAAGTTTTAACATCTGGATAAATAAGTAAAATTTACCATACTTTAAATATGACTGTCCTAAAAAACAATTGCGGCATACCAAAAGTATGCCGCAGTATAGCATTTACCGTGCAGCCTTCGCAACCCGTTCCTTTCCTTCCTTTCTATTGATGGAATAGGACTTGATATCGTAATTCGCTGCTGCGATTATCTCGTTTGCCAGTGTCTCTTCAATGGGACGCCGGCTCTTAAAGGCTGACTTTTGTGCACCCTGGGCGATAAGCTTCAATGCAGTATCCACCCTGCGCTGTGGAGCACTGTCCACTGCCTTGGGTACTGCAATACCACCATATTTCAACCTGACCGTTTCCTCCCTGGGTCCGGCATTGATAATTGCATTCACCAATACCTGAATGGGGTTTTCCTTTGTCTTCTTGTTGATAATATCAAAGGCACCATTCACAATCTTATAAGTGGTCATCTTCTTGCCAGTGTTACGCTCGGTCAGCATCAATTTATTGATGAGCCTTTCAACAATGTGCTGGTTCGATTTGTTGAACTGCTGCCTGGCATGTTTCCCGCCAGAATAAGGCAGAATAACAGGAGTGATATTGATATATCTCTGAAGACCGATATCACGAACCTCCACTTCAGTTGATTCCCATTTATCAAATAATTTGTACATATATCTACCTCATTGGTTTTTCCTTACGATTAATAACCATTTGTCTGAGAGGCACATTGTTCACCGCAGTCACTTTGAACCGAACTCCGGGAATATCACCCATTGCACCGCCCATCCGGCCGCCAATACGCTCTACAGTAACCTCATCATGTTCATCGATAAAACTAATAGCGCCATCTCCTGGACAGAAGGCAGTAACCTGTCGTCCGTTCTTGATCAACTGTATCCTGACACATTTGCGTATTGCTGAGTTGGGCTGTTTTGCTTCAACACCCACTTTTTCAAGCACAATTCCTCGTCCCATGGGTGCCCCTCCCATAGGGTCTGATTTCACATTGAGCCGCAATGCACGCCTGAAGTATGTCCTGTCACTCCATCTGAAGTTTTCCCTGTCACTTTTCAATTTCCGTGCGGCGTATTTTCCATTTCCCATCTATGTTACTTCCTGTAATATTCTAATTTTATATTAATACTATATATTATTGTCAAATGTATGTGGGCTACTTGATTGTAACATCATCTATATCATGATGTCGCTTAGCGAGTAACTTAACTTTTTCGATATTACGTCCGTTCCGCCCTATGGCAAGACCTTTCTCTTTGGTGCTTACTTCTACATAAGCTATGCGTCTATCACCTTTATAGCCAATCTTCACATCATTGACATTAGCAGGCAGCAGGAGACCTTTGATGAACGTCTCAGGGTTATCACTGTATTCCACCACTTCAACATGGCGACCGATGTTCTTTACCACTCGATTGATATGTTCACCATTCTTACCGATGGCAATACCCATATCACCGGATTTTACTACAAATATAACTCTGTTGTTCTCATCATCAACAAGACAATCCTTGGCAGTAGCTCCGGTTGTATTTTCAAACAAGGCGATGTACCGTATTCCGTCAGTGTTGATCTTGACTTCGCTCAAAAAAACCCCTAATTTTATGTTTTCAATACTGTCATTATATCAGATTCACCCGATTCAACAACTGCCATAGCTGCAATGGCAAAAGGCTTGCTAAGAGTAGTTCCCAGTTCAACTCCCATCCCCGGAAAGTCAATAATAGGTACTTTCCCTGTGACCATCTTTCTCACATCATCAGGACAGTTGGATGCAAGTACCACAGCCTTTGCCTGGTTACTTTCAACTGCCTTTTGTGTCCGTTTAGAACCGATAATAACGGTTCCGGTCTGTACAGCGCTCCTGAGTACTTTGTTAAGGTTAACGTCCATAAATATCATCTCATCTGAATTTTTTCTTCCTACAAGGCTTCATCGTTTAAGTCCTTTTTGCCGCTATGAGTTTGATGTGCCCGGTACCCAGTTTGATGGGCTGACCCACAATTACGTTCTCAGTAACACCTTTGAGTTCATCCACGTCTCCCCGCAGACCTGCATCCAACAGATGGCTCACAGTTACCTCGAACGCAGCACGGGCAAGTACACTAGCTTTTTCGCCGGAAATACCGTGCCTACCGATAGCTTTCACTTCACCATCGACGGTCATAATATCTGACACCAGCATGATATGCCTCACATCAACGGTCAAACCCTGTTCACGCAGGGTATCTGTGGCTTCCTTGATGATACTGTTCCGGGCAGCTTCAATGCCAAATACTTCATATATCTCATTGACATTATTGGTACTTGTACGCGTGGTATCTATACCATCAAATGCAAGTACCTGCTTCAATGCTGAACCTTCAGTGTACATCACATACTCACCAATAACATCATCCTTACTGATGACCACCCGGTTAATTGCCTTGACACCCTTTATTATCACGCTTTCCAGGTTCTTACTCAACTGTAAAAGTTCCCTGTAGGATTCATTTTCCGGTCGGATTGTGAGGATATTTTTCTCCGTTACAACGGTCACACCTAATTCATCTTCCAGTTTTTCTGCAATCTCCTCGGCCGTGAGACCTCTCTGGATGATAGCCTTTTCATTGAGCTCAATTTCCAATAGCATCTCAGTAAGGTCCGTAGACAAACTGCCCACATGACTGATATGCGTGGCCTCGATATTCCATGCAAGTTTGCGGGCCATGTCACGGTCCTTGGCATACTCATCAGTCATGTAGATAGTCATCATAGGTGTAGAAGGATTCTTCCTGGCATCCACGATCTCAATCAACCTTGGCAGACCAAGTGTAACGTTAATCTCTGCCACACCTGCATAGTGGAATGTTCGCATGGTCATCTGTGTACCGGGCTCACCTATACTCTGGGCTGATACTACACCAGCTGCTTCACAGGGCTCGATACGAGCATACTCATAATTTTCCAGTGAACGTTCTATAATATCTTCAAGCTGCTTTTTGGTCACATCAACCTTTTGCAAGTCACTTCTAAGGGCATCCACCAAGTTCTGGGGCAGAGGAAGGTTTTCAGTCATTTCATCAATGGTCTTCGTACTCACTGCCATTTATTCCACCTCCTTCCCGATGACATCCTCGATAATCCTGCGTATGGTCTGAGGTCTACTGTAATCACTTTTCATGGGGTCCACACCGTCTTCGCCATATTTGAACTGGACGATCATGCCCCTGGTATCCCTCACAGTACCATCATATTGGACCTCCAGGTCCTGCAAGGCATTGACCAGTCTGCGCTGTAGATAACCGCTCTGTGACGTCCTGACAGCTGTATCCACCAGACCTTCCCTCCCACCAATGGCATGGAAGAAATATTCGGTAGGGGATAATCCCTTTTTATAACTGCTCTTCACGAACCCGTGAGCAGCTGCACCCAGGTCTCCGTGATTAAAGTTGGAAAGGGTCCTGCCAGCATAGCCCCGGCGTATACGCTCGCCTCTCACTGCCTGCTGGCCTACGCATCCCGCCATTTGTGTCAGGTTCAGCATAGAACCTCTGGCCCCAGACACTGCCATAATTACAGCAGTATTGTCCAGACCAAGGTATTTACCAGCAATTTCACCGGTAGCATCCCTTGCTTTTCCCAATTCCTGCATAATCCTCAATTCGAGTGTTTCTGCTACTGTCCTACCGGGCAGAGGTTCCAGATTGTCTTCATTGAAAGCAATGATAAAGTCCATAACCCTCTTTTCAGCTTCTTCCAGCAGTTCAGATATCTGAGCGCTTGCTTCTTCAGGTATGTCCTCGTCATTTATACCGAAACTGAATCCGAAATGCATGATACTTCTAATAGCAAGCCTGGTCATATCATCAATAAACTGAACAGCAAGTGCCGGGGTGTAATCCTTAACAATACGGTCAAGTATCAAACCCTTGAACGCACCTATAGCCTTTTCATCGATGGTGCCACTGAGTAGTTGACCGTTTCTTATTGTAACGTAAGCATCACGGTTACAGTCCTCTTTCTTGCAGGTGGCACAGTTCTCGCACAATAACGCTTTATAGGTCATGTTCAACCCGTCGGGCAGGATCTGACTGAATACCTGTTTTCCGGTCCAGTAAGGCTTACCGTCCTCTTCACCTGCAGGTTCTACAATCTCTGTGATCCGTGACTTCCTCAACATTTCAAGGAAATCGTTCTTATCTACCCTGTTATCACCCTTGGTAAGTATGTACAGACCTGATATGTGGTCATGTATACCGCCGATAATAGGACCGCCGAAACGGGGAGACAGAATGTTCTCCTGGACATGGATGAGCATCTTTGCCTCAGCCCTTGCCTCTTCGGTCTGCAATACATGCATGTTCATCTCATCACCATCAAAATCGGCATTATATGGCGGACATACTGCCGGGTTCAGCCTGAACGTTTTGTGTGGCAACACCTTGACCTCATGGGCCATAATGCTCATCCTGTGCAATGAAGGCTGCCTGTTGAATAGAACTATATCTCCATCCTTCAACTGTCTGTCAACTTTCCATCCCAGTTCAAGGGTTTCAGCTAATTCCTCACAATTCTTGTCAGTGACCTTGAGCCTGCGATTATCATCGCGTATCACATAATTTGCGCCCGGATGATTGTCAGGACCTCTTCTGATAAATTCACGCACTTCTTCGAGATTGCGTTTGGTTACATTGACAGGTATGCTCAGTTCCATGGCCATGGATAAAGGCACGCCCACTTCACTTATGCTCAGGTTGGGGTCAGGCGATATAACAGTCCTTGCACTGAAATTGACCCTTTTACCTGAAAGACTGCCCCTGAACCTGCCTTCCTTGCCTTTGAGCCTCTGTGACAGTGTCTTCAAAGGTCTTCCCGAACGATGTCTTGCAGGGGGTACTCCCGATACCGCATTATCGATGAATGTGGTCACATGATACTGAAGAAGTTCCCAAAGGTCTTCGATGATAAGCTGGGGTGCACCTGCTTCGCGGTTCTCCTGGAACCGCTGATTGATCCTGATAATATCCACCAGTTTATGGGTCAGGTCATCCTCACTCCTTTGTCCTGACTCCAGAGTAATACTGGGCCGCATGGTCACAGGCGGCACGGGAAGCACCGTGATAATTGTCCATTCGGGCCTGGCTTTAGTGGGGTCCATGCCCATAACTTCTATATCGTCGTTCGAGATCTTCTCAAACCTGCTCCTGATATCGGACGCCATGAGCTTATGTTCATGTGTCCCATCCTTTTCTACATACGTAGTGGGTTTTTCTACCTTTACATCAAGTTGTTTGGCACCACAGTACTGGCATGTCTTGGGCTTTCTTGCTTCCTTGAAAGCTTCATTGGTAATATCTTCTATGGGCTGCCCGATCTTCTTTAACATCCGTATTTGTTCGAGATATTGTTTTTTCTGGTTTGAATCCAGAAGAAGTGCCCCGCAATCCCTGCATGTGGCCCTTAATATCTTGCGTATCAGTTTTGCAAACCCTACATGCACCACAGGTGCGATGAGCTCCACATGTCCAAAATGACCAGGACATTCACCTGCCCTGCCCCCGCATGTCTTGCAGCGAAGTCCTGGGTCAATGACACCCATTTTCGGGTCCATCAGACCCATTTCAATTGGAAAACCGTCGTCATCATAGGTATCTGCCGTGATAACCCTGGTGACACTCATCTTCCTGTATTCCTTGGGTGAAATAAGCCCGAACTGTATCTCTTTAATTTTCTTTGGAACTGCTGTCGTCATTTTTATTACCCCCTACACCGCATCCTCAAGCACCATCCTGGGAGCTACACCCAGCGATTTTATTTCGTCCAGAAGTAACTTGAACGCATAACTCATCTCCACCTTGTATATACCAATCTCGGCACCGCAGTTGGGACAGAATGTTACATTTCGTCTCTTGTCATTGGTAGCGATCATTCCGCAGGTAGAGCACACAAGTTGTTCTACTTTATCTGATTCGTCCAGCAACCTCTCCTTCAAGGCAAGTGATGCACCGTGCCCGATAAGCACGTCACGTTCCATCTCACCGAACCTCAAACCGCCTTCCCTGGCCCGCCCTTCAGTGGGCTGCCTGGTAAGCACCTGCACAGGACCCCTGCTCCTGGCATGTATCTTGGATGCCACCATATGGTAAAGTTTCTGATACAGGATAACACCGACAAACACATCTGCTTCGATTCGCTTTCCGGTAATACCATCATAGAATACTTCCTTGCCGGTATGGGAATAACCTGCGCGTTTCAGGGCCAGTCTCAGGTCCACCTCATTTTCACCTGAGAATGGAGTGCCATTGATGCGCCTGCCTTCAAGACTACCTACTTTTCCTCCAATCATTTCCAGGACATGTGCAACCGTCATCCTTGACGGAATGGCATGTGGATTGATTATGAGGTCTGGTACCATACCTGACTCATTGAAAGGCATATCATCAAAGGGCATGATAAGTCCAATGACACCTTTCTGCCCGTGCCTGGAGGCAAACTTGTCGCCCAGTTCAGGAATCCTCTGGTCCCGTATCTTGACTTTTGTCAGCCGGGCACCGTTCTCGCTCTCTGTGAGAATGACAGAATCTACTATGCCCTTTTCATTGGAACGCATAGTAACACTTGACTCGCGCCTCTGCTGGGGACTCAATCCCAGTTCTGTGGGTTCTTCAAGGAAGCGAGGCGGACTGGTCTTGCCGACGAGCACATCATTGTGATCCACTACTATCTCAGGGTTTACTATCCCATCTTCATCCAGTTGAGAATAAACTTCCGGACCGCGGGCACCCCGCACTTCCTGATCAGGTATCTCGAATTTATCTTCCTGACCACCCGGGTAACGTCTTTCTTCACCGTCCATGGTCCTGAAGAAATGGCTTCTGCCTAAGCCCCGTTCGATACTACCCTTATTGATAACCAGGGCATCCTCAATATTATAACCTTCATATGAAAGTACTGCCACAACAAAATTCTGACCTGCTGGCCTGTCATCGAAACCGATAACATCACATGTCTGGGTATGCACCAGCGCTTTTTGTGGGTAGTGTAGGAGGTGCCCCCTGGTATCTGGCCGGAGTTTCATATTTACCATAGGTACTCCCAGGCACTGCTTTACCATACCTGCACCCATGGTGCACCTGGGCGATGCATTATGCTCAGGGAAAGGTATCATACCGGTACAGATACCCAGTATCAGGGCAGGGTCGAGCTCAAGATGTGTATTCTCCGGGGTCAGGTCGGCCTCATCCACGGCAATAAATACATTTTCTTCTTCCTCAGCATCGATATATTCCACCAGTCCCATCTTAATGAGATCTTCAAATACAATCTCTTTATTTTTCAACTGTGCAATATGTCCCTCTTTCAATAGTGGTTTTCCATTTTCCACTATGATGCAAGGTCTGCGTGCTCTACCGTTATCACTATTTATGATAATTTCGTTGGTTCCCGGGTAATGGGCTACATTTACCTGTTTTGGTACTGTGCCGGAACGGCGCATCTGCCTGATATTGTCAACCAGTTCTTTAGGTTTATCATGGTAACCCAACAATTCCCCATTCAAGAAAACTCTTGTTCTATTCAAACGAATTGCCCCCTTCTTCATTAGTACTGTAATCCAGAGATTGTTCTATCGCTTCAAGTTCTGTGGCGTAGGTGCCGGGTTTTTCTTCCAGACCCAAAATATGGGTTACTATTGGTTCTACGCCAAGGTTGTGCATGGTCAGTTTCAATCCTTTGATATCATACACCTCTGTGGATATCTCTACCATCTGGGCAAAGTTCTTCACAAGCCCGCAGTTAGGTCCTTCTGGAGTTTCCGATGGACAGATGCGGCCCCACTGAGTGGGGTGCAAATCCCTGGCCTCGAAATGAGGCTGTGCCCTGGACAAAGGAGATATTACACGGCGCAGATGTGAAAGTGAGGCCATGTAATCGATTCGGTCAAGTAACTGTGATACACCGGCCCTGCCGCCAACCCAATTACCGGTGGCGAGTGGATGTGCCAACCGTTCAGTGAGGACATCTGCCCTGACAACAGTAATTACATTGAGGTCACGGTTTCGCATATTTGCCCTCTCAAGCTGGTACTTGACATCCCGTGCCAATCTGTTGAACGAAACCCTGAACAGATCTTCCATCAGGTCGCCGCTCAGTTTGAGACGTTTGTTAGAATAATGATCCTTGTCATCTGGTTGGCGTCTGCCCAGTGCCAGTTCAAAACAAGACTCAGCCATCCTCGCCAGATATTGTGCCTTCACTGGCCGGTGATCAGGGTCGTTACCAAGATGAGGCAACAAGTATCGGTCTATAACATAATTAGCCCGTTTTATCTGGTATTCTCTTGTCTGCCCGGCAGCCACCCGGCTACCTACCTTTTCCATGGCCTCCTCAATGGTGTGAACTTCAGCCTCTTCAAGGTTTTCAAGCATGAACTTGATAACCTCAGGATTATCGGAGACCATGTTTACGATATCCTCGTCGGTCTCAACACCCATGGACCGCATCAACGTGATAAAAGAAAGACGCCCGGAAATGGCAGGGAAACTTACCTCTACAATAGATTTTCGGCCACGTTCAACGACCACCAGAGCCCTGTATCCGCGACGTTCACTGAATACTTTGGCAACCTCTATCTTATCTCCGTAGCGTACCTCGAACTCTGCAAATATCTTATTTGGTGCCAGGTCTTCCAGTGTCATTAGTACCCTCTCAGTACCGTTGACTATGAAATATCCACCCGGATCCAATGGGTCTTCCCCAACAGTGATCATTTCATCATAAGATATATCGGCCAGGTTGCAGCCTTTGCTCATCAACATCATGGGAAGCTGACCGATTACAGCTTCTACAGGTTCGTTTTCAGTTTCACCTTTCACGATAGTCATTTCAAGGAACAGCGGGGCAGAATAAGTGATGTTCCTGAGACGCCCATCGTTTGGATACAATATGTCCTGTGCACCATCGGCTTCTTTTACCGTGGGCTTTCCGACCCTTATCCCTCCAAGCCTGACATAGGTATCTTCTATATCAGTCTCAATCGTTGCCTGTTCATTTATGACCTTTTGCAGTCCATAGTCTAGAAAATCATTGAATGAATCAATATGATGTCTGACTATATTTTCTCTTGTAAAGTAAGCTCTGGACAATACTTGTCTATCCAACACGGATTTGCACCTTCCTGATTTTTAGCAGAATAAAAATTTAATTCAACATTTTCACAGTTCATTCAATTACCAGTCTGTAAACAACAGCCTCTCCTGCTGTGGGGCTGTTGCGTATTACCTTAATCACATCACCAATTTCAGCACCGATTTCCACAATAACCGGGTCTGCAAGTTTTATTTTTGGTAATTGCTCTTTGTCCACACCATATTCTTTCAGGACTTTGATAGCTTCATTTTCCGGTATTAAAATATGCTGCGGCACCATATTATGACCAATTAGACTGAATTCCTTCGTATTTTTCATTTCAACATCCGTCCCCGGGTAATTATAAGAAGCGGGCTCGGAGGGATTTGAACCCACGACCATCTGGTATCTTCCAATGCATGGGAATACCCATGCACCTTAAAAGCCAGGTGCTCTGCCTGTCTGAGCTACGAGCCCTCTTATATTCAGCATTAGCTAAACCTACACCTAAACCTGTACGAAAATATTGCATTGAAAATTTTCTGAAGTCCAATTATTCACCGATCTGTATACTAGGGAAGCTTTGCTGACGTAACGCCCTATCATGCATACATTAGATTTAAAGGTTTCTTTTTAATACTATGACTTTTGTATAATTTTTAACCCCACTGTAATTTCTATTAATCAAATTGTATGGCTATTTGACTTAAATGTATCTTATCCTTTTAAGTATTCCCTTTTGATGTATATGATTATTCATTCAAAGGGCACTGTTCCAAAAATAAGTTCTTTTGTTGATACCGGCTTTAGGTAAAATCAGTGTAAATCTGTGAAATCTGTGTCTAAAAATAAAAAAGACACTGATTTCACTGATTTACACAGATTTGTAGTCACACCCGAATCTGATATATTCACAATATAACTG
>JAKRWB010000037.1 GCA_022353185.1 ANME-2 cluster archaeon
TCGGCAGAGTTTCAATCCCTATTGGGTTTTCTAATACGCTGCGACTTCATATTGTCTTATACTTCCCCCTGTAATTTACTAGTTTCAATCCCTATTGGGTTTTCTAATACGCTGCGACAAATCCCACATATTACACAATGTCCTGTCATTTGAAGTTTCAATCCCTATTGGGTTTTCTAATACGCTGCGACGTGTTTGTAATTCACTGGTTGTTAATGAATCACTATGTTTCAATCCCTATTGGGTTTTCTAATACGCTGCGACCAATATATCCCACTGTTCATCATTGAGATACATTTTGTTTCAATCCCTATTGGGTTTTCTAATACGCTGCGACAGTACACCAAAAATGGTTATTTTGCAATATAACTCTTCCTGAAGGCTTCAAATTAAGACATCAAATCATGAACCTGTTCCGTACCACGAGTTTATAAGCATCCATGAATTAATCACACCACGTTTGACTTTCTTTCCGGTGTTTTTACTCCCAGATCTTTAATATTCTTTACACATCGGTCACAGAATTGGTATACTCTCACCTTATCACCATCCTCGATCTGAGATTTAATCTCATTTTCAAGTCTCAAACGCTGGATTTCATCAATCTCAAGTTCAAAAACACTGTACTGCTTCCATGCACCGTATTTCTCAAGTATCTTAAAAACACGGGTACGGATGCGATTCTTACTAATATCATAAGTCACTGCCAGTCTCATCGTTTAAACTCCAGTGGATAATAATCTTTCAATTCTCCTGTAATCGCTTTTCTGAGAAGAATTGCCTGCAACCTGACAGCCTTACGGCGGGATACAATATATCCAAAGCGGGGATGTGTAAACTCTTCTTTCATATATTCATCCAATTTTCCGAGATACTTCTTGAATGCGTGATCTTTCAAATGGTTATTTGCCTGGAAATCATCATGTGTCAAGATAATCTTATTAATCAGCCTGATAGCAAAAGCATCACAGAATATTGACCTGAACTCTTCCTGCAGATCAAGCGCCAGTGCCGGACGGCCGTGTCTATCAGCATGGAGGATACCCAAGAACGGGTCAAGGTTGTACTGGCGGAGTGCGCTTAACACCTCGTTCTTCATCATTGTATATGTAAGCGAGAAAAGGGCATTGATATGATCTTCAGGCGGCCGTTTTGTCCGCTTCTCAAATGTCCAGCCGTCTGCAAGACATCCATTAAGCATTCTGAAATATATTCCGGCAGCTTCGCCTTCAATACCTCTGAGTTCATCAAGAGAGCGAGCCTTGTTCGTATTTTTTTCAAGATCAGGTAGTTTCCCCACTTCTGTTATGCCCTTACGGTTTAAAAATGTCCGAGAGTTACGGATTTTACCACGGATAATATTCTTGGCAATAGAGAGATTTTGTGTGTCGGAAAGCGCATACTGGCAGCGGCGCACTTCTGCAATAGTGTTTCGTTCCGGGATGAAACTGCCGCAATATTTGCCGAATTGGGTAAAATAGTTCAGTACGATCCCGTGCTCATTGGCACGTGCCACAAAAGGTGTGGTGAAATTAATGTTTCCGAAGATGTTTATGGTATCAACCTGACCCATAGGGAATGAAGCAAGTTCACCTTCGTCTTTCTTGACCACCACGATGCGGCCCCCGTCGACACCTACCTGGCTGCCCTGGGTGGTTACATATATTACACTGTCATCGAATATGCCTTCACTTTCTTTCATGTTATTTTCTCCAGTAATTTTGTTTCGACTGGCAGACAGTACTGGACCGTGCTGCATTTCTTGCATTTGTTGGGATTGTCTGCGAAGTCTGGGATCGAATCGAGGTTCATGCTGCGTATGGCTTGGGTGACTTCGATGACTTTTTCACAGTGCCAGTCTGTTATTGTGATAGCGTAACGCTCATTTGTGCCGAAGAGGTAGAGATAGCCCATGCGCACTGGCTCTTCGAGATAATCTTCAAGGAGCATGCAGTAGGCAGCAAGCTGGACCTCGTCGTTTTCGAAGTAGGAATTGCCGTGTTTTCTCTCGACCGGCGTCAGGGTGGTTTTACCTTCCAGCAGATCGATCTTGCCGTGCAGGTGGAGTTTTTCTGATCTCAAGTACATTTCACGATACCAGCCGCCTCTTCGGCTTTGGTTTTCATGTTTTGAACGGCCTTCTGCAAGGGGAAAATTTAATCCCTGGGTTTGATAGAACATCAGGTAGTAAAGACGGCGGGGACAGTAGAGGTATTGGTTGAGGTCTGAGACGTTGACGAGGTTGGAGTCGTTTTCAGTCGTCATAAAATTCCATAGCATCCTTTGAAAGTGGAACAACTTTATTATTCCAGAGAATGATTTCTTCGGGTAACATTATGCGGTCAGGCTCAATCGCATATGATAAAGATCGGATACATGCAGTCAAAAAATCCCGTTGTTTTTCAGGAAATACATCAATAGCATCCTTTGTGATTTTATCAATTTCATCTTTGAATTGTTCTCTCCGTTTTTGATAATCTATCAATACAGGAAAATATTGGAGTTTCACAGCTTCAATGAAGGGACCAGTATCCGTACTGTCTATTTCCCTTATTATCAGCCCATCTTTTGTTTTTTCTACAACTGCAGGAACACGATTCAAAACCGAAAGAACATCATACATGGTCTGGCGTATTTCATGCCCTCTTTGGTACAACACTGGAAATTGTAGAGACCTGCCACGCAAACTTTGACAAGCATCTTTTATATCAGAAATCAAAAGATTTAATCGATTCAAATTGTTATTTGCAAGTTGTTTATCCTGACTGTCCAAAATCGCAAAGAAATAAAGCCATAATTTGTAACTGCTTCCCGATTCAACTGAAAAATGTGTTTCAATATCCCGTTGTCTGCGGTTATATTTCTGTATAGCTAATGCTTGTCTGAATGTGAAAAGGGTACGTACATTAATAGCATTAATATTATATGGTTTAGCGACCTCTTCCATTTTATCCAGAAACGCCTGATATTCGATAGTGTCATCCGCAAACAACGAATTTATTTCCATTTTTGTATAAATATAGCATATTGCAGGTTCATGGCGTGCAGCGCGACCGAAACGTTGTACAAAAGAATCGATGCTAAAACCATCTTCCATAAATAGCAATTTTATTGGATAATCAAGTCCTACTTCACTTTTATTTGTAGAAATCAAGATTGGTTTAGTAAAATCTGGTTTGTCCCCGATTTGATTCGTATCATAACCATTATCCTTTTCGGCATATTCATAGATATCAGGATATTCTTTGAATAATCTGGCGTAAAATCGATTGCTATCTTTTACTGTATCAAAAATAAATAAAATCTGTGGGGAGCTTGATTCGATATCGATTAGTGCATCATTGAGCACTTTTGAGACCTCATCCATGTAATCAATAATCTTTCCCTGCCGAAGGTGCACCATGGTTTGATATCTAATTATCCGGCCATCCTCTGGTTTACAGGACTCAGCAATCACATTTTCGACTAATGGGGGATGCTTCTCGGTTCCAATTCGAACAAGATTCAGAAGGTCAATGATTTCGGATTTTGGTGTTGCACTGCTTAAAATCACTTTACATCGACTCATATTTTGAAACAAAGCAATTTGAGTCAAAATTCCACTTAATTCAAAATCTCCGTATGCATGAAATTCATCATAAATCACAAAAGAAAAGAAGCTAAATGCCTGTATCAAATTCTCTTCTGGATTGGTATACATATGCCCAATAATCGCTTGAAAAATATCTGGATTGGTCAGTATTATATCATATCGCTGAATCAATCCCCAGAGCTCTTGACTGCGTTCTTGTCCTTTTCTCGTAAGAATTTTTGAAGAAATATTGATAGTGCTATATCCACTTTTCTTGAATCGCTCCATCTGACTTCGAATCAATGCGTTGGTTGGATATATAAGAAGAACCTTCTTCTCCCGTTTGCGCAGCAAATGCTCAAAACACAGCGTTTTGCCAGCACCAGTAGGTGCAATCAATTGAATGACATCGACTGTGTCTTTTTCTACGCAATCTATGAATTGCTTCTGGAAAAGGCGCAGTTTTTCTCCAGATGGGATTAAGTCACACAAATCATCGACAACAGGAAGATGTACTTCTCCGACAGTAATCATTATTTGTCACCTGAATACTAGAGGCACTATTTTATCATTAACAAATTTAACATCCACATCAAGAAAGTGTTGTTTCCTGAAATCACTACCACGCACAAATTTTCCAGAGTTCGCATATACCTCAGAAAGAATTGTGTCATCAAGCTCATACACATGCTTGAGCATATACATGTTCAAATGCGCAGTGCTGGCCCTCTTTATTTTTTTCAATCGCAATTCGCCACTTCTTCGAATCCCAAGAGTCAGTAAAACATCATCCGGAAGCGATTCTTTAGACCAGACTGTGATTTCAAATGTACTGCCAGGAGCAAGCCCAATATAGCGCCGCACTTTGTTGATAGCTGATGCAGAATCGCTGCCCATGCGAGGAGGGTCAGTTTTTTTAAATTTGCCCATATCCCCGTCAGCACCAGCAGGAACCGTGATTGTCAAACTTCGCTCAGATAAGTATTCTGTGCTCTTGAATGTCTCTTCTTTGAAATTCACATTAATGGGCTTTCCATCACTAACAAATAAACTGAGATTCGCAAGTTCACTATATTGATGATTAATGGCTTCTTTCCCATATAGCCAATAGCGTTTATCCAGAATCCCAAGGGTATATGCAAATGAATACGTGAGCGCGGTGCTTCCCAGTATATGGTCAGCCCCAATCAGCACACCCTCTGAACTCGAATAAAAGAGGGGGGCGTAGAGGGTGGCCCGGTATGTTGTAATTTCCATACATCTCACCAGTATACGAATCTCCACTTTTCGCACACATGTGCGTTATTTCTATTCAACTGTACCAAGTCCCTGTATGCGCAAAATTTCTAGTGCACTTTTGAGTACTTCAGAGTTATCTTTTTCAAGGCGATTCCCGACTTTAAGTAGATTAGATAACCATACCGGGAATTCGATTCCTCCATCTAATTTGAAATCATCTGCATGATATATACTCCAATCAGCTCGCTTATGCTTCGTGACATATTCAGAGATTCCAGCTTGAATATCATCCCGTGAATAACTGTCTTTAGCTTCAATAAAATGGTCGCATATTAGCTCTCCGCAACTAAGAGTACTATCGGCAGTCGAGGAGATTAAGCCTATGATTTCATTTTTCATACTCCGACCTGTGCGTGTTTCCCGCGCCCCATATCTTCCAGTGTTGAGTAAATTGTGGATTACGTAAAGTAGCATTTCTTTTGTGCCAGCTTCAAGTGTGATGAAATGCACAAAATGGGTATTCGGTTGCACTTTGACTGGATTAAACAATGCTTCCGAATGTTTATTATCTGCATTGTTCATTGTCCCGCTTTCATAAAGCGCGTTATGCGTTTCTTTATTCATCAAATCATAAGATTCCAGACTGTAAGTGTATCCTTCAATTACACGGCTTTTTTGAGAAAATGTGGCTTTGGAAACTGTACCTGCAAGACCGTATGTGAGCAAATCTGCGTTCTGGGATTTTGGGATGCTACCGATTGGTTCATTGTACGTATATTCTGAACAGATGATTTTTTCATTTTCATCAAGTTCTCGGCATAAGTTTAATCCTGTTAAACGTTCCTTGCTCACAAATTTTTCACTATTTACCTGTGCATGAATAGTTCCATTGAATTCCTGCGTTTCAGCTCTTTCCGAATCCGTGCTTCTAAAAAGAATGGGGTCTGTTACAGTTCTTAGAACTACCAATGTCACAGTAGGCCGTGCTTTTCTGTATATTTCGTAGGTTTTTACAAATCCATCATCAGGTATACTATCTTTGAGTTCATTCCAATTCATGTTAATCACCATTTGTTTTACTAGCTAAGATGTGTTCAAATTCATACATATCAGTAAGTGGATTTCCCCATTGTGATATTTTCTTTATGTTCCACAGTCCATGTTCTTTGAGATATTCTGCTATGCTTTCTACATAGTCCAAGCATTCAGAAGGAATATCTTTTCCTTTTTTAGGGGCATATTGCTCACGTTCAATATCTTTTCTCACTTCTGCGGCTGCAAATCTCAAAGCTTCTGGCTCAGGGTATTTTTGGGCCAATGCAGATACAAGAGAGTCTAAAGCAGTTCTGAATATTTTTACGCGCTTGTATGTGCTGCTGTTATACTGTTTCCCGAAAAGGTTGATTCCCTTTTTCGCAATTTCTTCCATATTCATCTTGTTATCTCCAAATAATTCATTTAAACGGTCTCCATTTTTACGCACCCAAATTGGAAAGGGAGTGTTCTCATTTCTTTTAATGAAAGGGATGACAGTCATCGGTCTAAAGTGTTGGATTTGGTATAATCCCTTCATACCATCGATTGAATTGACAAGGTCCAATCGCTCTGCCACAAGTCTTGCATTTTTGAATGTACTGACACGATCCAGTCCAAGATTCTTTTCAAGTGTACTTGGCCTTTCATTGTAAAACACATCGTCGTATGTGCGTAACAGGGTGTATGGACTCGTTGCAACGCACTTGCAACCACATTTTAAGCAGGCTTTAATCGCGGTGTGAATTGCTCGCGCTTTGCGTGTGCTTTTACTGGAATTATCACTTTTTGATTTAATTGCCATCGGTGCGATGTGGAATGGTGTCTCGAAATCATTCAGTGTGAAACCCAGAGCAAGTTTTCCAGTGGTTGTCCCTTGTACGTCTATTTTCACTTTGCTCATTTGCTCATGAAATGGTTTTAAATTTACAAATACAGAATCAAAATAAAAATAGAAGAACATCAAGTCGTCTGTCACACGAAATCCACTTTTCTGTACCAAATCATTTATGAGAAGTCGTTCAATTTGGCAAATGTCGCATTCTCTTTTGTATTGGTCTTTTAGTGTAGCACGCTTGGTAAAACCCCCTGATTGCAAAAAATGTGCTCCGGGTTTATATTCTCTTTTAGCAAAAGCACCACACATGAAGCATATATCAGCATTCCCTTCGGGTAGCGTTCTATTCATGGCACTCATTGATATTTCTTCATTATGCGCACGAATAGATTCTATTACAGAATTCAACGCAGATGATTCAGTTTTTAATTTGGACAATATGGCGTCTTTTAAGGATGTGTGTAGTGACAAAAGAGTATCGATATAATCAGTGTGGCGGTCTGTAATTTTATATGCGGCATGTGCTTTACATTTTTGTCCTCCGACTTCTTCATCCTCCGAATAGTTTTGTCTAATTTGTCCGATTTCATTCAGTAACGATTTCATATCTCCATCATTGATTGATTCTTCCAACTCAGGAAATTGCGTCCAATCTGATCCATTTTTATCATTGTATATGAAATACGTAAGACACGCAAGTGATTCTTGCAAGTCTTTTTCCTGCGGATATGCAGTTTTGCCGAGTGCCTTCAAAATACCGGATTCCATTTTTCCACGCACGGCATTAACAAAAATGCCAAAACGAGCGTCTTCATCGAGTGGAATTGCCAGAAGCGGGCTCAAGTCAAATTTTCGATCAGTGAAGTCTGGTTTAGCATCGGTCTTTTCTCCAAGTTCGTTACCAATCAATGTTTTCAATTCACTTGGATTAATTTCTATTTTATCAGCGGATAAATAGAGTATCCCCTGTGGGGATATGAGGAGAGGAGTCCCACCGGATTGGACTAAAAATTGCTTCGTGCTTTTATAAACAATCTGAGATAAGAGTTGCTGGGGTATTTCAGGCAGCGATATAATATGTACGTCGTGTCCCTCGATTTTCAGTCGTCTATGAATTTCTACCAAGGGATAATCCAATTTACTCAAACTCGCAACTTTATCACCTATTTTCGCATATGGTAGGAGCTTTGCATATTTAGGTCGTGAAGATGTGGTTTCATGTTGGGCATCATCGGATTCTTGTGTGTGTTGAACAAGAAACACAATTTCTTCCATTTCATCTTCCCACGAGGGAAAATACACTTTAAGATTAAAAGGATCATTTTCGAAATAATCTTGTATCAATTTACGATAATTTCCCGAATGATTGGAATCCGTAGTTTCGTTCCAAAACTTATTGATGTCATGTAAAGTGAGAGCCGTGCAGAGTAATTTAATATCATGTACATCGGGCTCGGGCTGACCAGTCGAGATACGGTCATGAATATACAGAATTGCCCCCGTGAACACTGCGGTAATCGTATGTTCAGGATAACTTACAGCGCGGTTATATTTTGCATCCAATCCAGCAGATTCTCGGATAAGAGGTTCTACGACGGTTGATGCGTAATCTATTAGGAGTTCCGTTATAATTTCATGTACCCCTTTCTTTTCCTTAGAAATATCTTCAACAGTGCCTACTGTGAATTTCCCTAATAAATCCTCTGATGTGTCACTCATTATTTCACCTCACCCACCTCAACATCCACCCACCCACACCCTCTGCTCACCGCACTTCCTACCCCGCTATAACTGGCAAATTCAGAAAGAACAAGAATCCCATTCCTCACATCCTGCGGTGCGTTTTTTGCAAACATGTACGTACACTTCCCGGTAAACCCCTGCCTGAATATCGGTCGATGATGCCCCTTTGCCTTATCAAAAACAGTATTCACCATCACATTGTGCGTCTTATACAACTGTGTATCAGGTCTTTCCATCACATACCTTGCAATCTCGTCCCGTTCGATGCTCATTTTCATTCCGGCCGGACATACTGCATTCCACTTTGATATCAGCGAAGTAAAAACGGCTTCCCTGTGCGGGAACATCTCGAAAACCTTGCTATTTTTATACTGGATGCATGCAGGAGATTTAAAACGAAAACCAATAGATGGATTAATAGAATCCTTTACAGAACTCAAAAGTTCTTCAAAACTTATAGAAGAGCTGGTGACCTCTTCAACTCTCAACTCGCCTTTGTCAAGTTTTATATTTCGTTCCTTAAGGATCAAAGGCTGGATAATTGACTTAAAAATCTCTACCTCTTTAGGGTCAGTTATCCCAATGTTAAATTTATATCCAGACTCTGGGTCAATGGTTTTATAATTGGGGCGGCCATCCTTTTTGAATTTACCGCTCAGGTTACTAATTGCCATTGAGCCGATAGACGAATCATGGGCATACTCACTTACCTTTTCATCATTGTCTCTGATTATATTCAGGATTGCCGAGTAAAGCTGATACCCCTCACTCACCGGTATCTCAAACTTCGTTTTTGGTTTTGTGGTGAAAGTAATTTTTTGAGGCATTTGTATAGTTGACTACATTCCCATCACACATAAAACTATTGTATATTTGCAATAATTTCACTATTCTGCAAATATAGTTAATTATATTTAAATATCTGCAAACCAAATATATTTATGCAATGGTTTTGATATATTGGATTATGAAGGTATACATTTCGTTATCGGGATTTGATACATCTCAAATATTAGCATTGATAGTAAAATATGGAATAGAAAGTAATGATAAAATAATCCTTATCAGACCAAAACATGAAACTGATGACAGGGGCGAAAATACTATCCAAGCTGTCAAGGACCTATCAAAGCAGATTGACAGTAATATAAAAGTTGAGATTCACCGGGTTGAACATCATGATTTTGAAGGTATGGTAATGTCATTAATTGATCTGATAAAAAATACACCCCCTGACATAATAACAAATATTTCGGGCGGGCCCAGGGAAATTTTTCTTGCCTTCACATTAGCATGTATATCACAATCCGATAAAATTCATAAAACCACAAATTATAGTGATATCGATAGAGTGATGAAAGAGATCACTTTACCAAATATCATTCATATTCTTGATGAAAAATTGAAAGAAATCCTTTACGACATAAATGAAAATCAACAGACAACAATCACAGAAATTGCTAGTAGGTTGAATTTATCTGAAAGTACGGTTTCTCGACAGGTTAGTAAATTATTTAAAAGAAAAGCGTTGGACATAGTTCAGGAAGGTAAAATAAAAAAAATCAATGTAACATTGACCGGAAAGGTGTTATTAAAAAATTGACTTTTCTTTATATTTTATCTACAACTACCCGGGCAGTGTCCTTAATTACGATACTTAATATAATTTAGAATCGTATACCATATTTGTGATAAATATGGTTCG
>JAKRWB010000501.1 GCA_022353185.1 ANME-2 cluster archaeon
AGCTGGGCCTTGTTGAGGCTGCCCGCCAGTTCATGCCCTTTGGTACCTTCCTGCTGTTGCTTGGTGGCCTGATGTCCACCATGTCAGCACTCAACGCCACCACCTTCTCATCCACCCGTGTCTCCTTCGCCATGGGACGGGACCATAACCTCCCCGGCATTTTCAAGAAAGTGCATCCAGTGAGACGTACACCCCACATGGCACTGTTCATAACCGGTGCGCTTATTATCGTAATGGCCCTCGGGTTACCCATAGAGGACGTTGCCAGCGCGTCCGCCATCATGTTCTTGCTCCTGTTCCTGCAGGTCAACGTGGCTGTCATCGTGATCAGGAAAAAATTCGGCAGCGAACTGGAATACGGCTACAAAATGCCATTTTTCCCCCTCATCCCTATCCTTGGCATCATCACCCAGCTGTTCCTGGCCCTGTATATGTTCAATTACAGCCCGACAGGTTGGTATTCCATAATTATCTGGACCGCCATCGGGTTCGTGGTCTATTTCGGCTATTCAGTGAAAAAAGAGAAGGTTGAGAAAGGAAAGATCGCCCGCCAGGTGGCGCCAGGTGATTATCGTGTAGTAGTGGCGCTCTCAAACCTGAATAACGTAAAACCGCTTATTACCATTGGCGCCGCTCTGGCCAAAGCCCAGGCCAGCGAGATCGTTGCACTCTACATAATCGGCGTTCCCCAGCAGACTTTTCTTGAGACAGGGGACCAGTTCATCCAGAATTCAGAACCCATTTTCAAGAAAGCACTCTCTACCGGGGCCGAGTTCGGTGTGCCGGTAATAAAGAAGACCGTTGTGTCCCACGAGATCTCTGAAGCCATCCTGGACGTGTCACGGTCCGGGAAAAGCAACATCCTGCTAATGGGGGGTACTGAAAAGATGTTCAGGGGAAAGATCAAGCAAAGCGTTCCCCAGATCGTGATGAGGAACGCGGATTGTAATGTCGGGATATTCTTCCCAAAACACTTCAAGGAAGTCAGGAATATCCTGGTACCATTAGGATTGGGAGAACATGAATTCAGGGTTATGGTGGGCCAACAGCTCATGGAGTTTTTCGGCGCCAGGATGACATTATTGACCGTAGTTGGGGACGAAGCAACAGTTCCAAAGGCACAGGAAATGCAGGACAAAGCCACGCAAATAGTCAAAGGGGCCGTCAACTGTCAGGTCGAAATGGCAGATTCTATCGAGGATACTATTGTTAAGCAATCAAAGGACCATGACCTCATCGTTCTGGGTCCATCTACAGAATGGATATTGCATGATTTCCTGTTCGGGTCACTGCCTGATCGGATCATTAAAAGGTCTGGTTGCAGTGTTTTGATCTTGAAGCAGCCCGAACAAAGAGCAGAATCCTGGATAGAACTGCTCTATGATAAGATCCGAAGAGGTTGAAAATTAAAATACACTACTGTAGTTATTTTCCATATTTCTGAAAGAGGATAAGATGAGCGACATCAGACAGAAGGGACAGAGAAGAGGAGCGATACAAGAAATCATCCATACAATAAAAAGGAAAGTCAGCAAAGAAATGATTATTGCTGTGGTGCTAATATTTAGTATATTGTTGGTGGGATATTCGGTCTTTCCCATTACTGATAGACTAGACAATGTTATTGAAACACCAACACCAACATCATCTACTTCTGGTCCTACTCCAACACCATCTACTCCCATACCAAAATATTCAATTGATATGGAGTTTGTGCTCATTCCTGCTGGACAGTTTGATATGGGTTCTCCACATAGAGAAGTTGGAAGATATGATACTGAAGGACCGGTCCATCATGTAACAATCCCCGAGCCATTTAATATGAGTAAATATGAAGTCACCCAGAAACAGTGGCGTGAGGTCATGGGAAGTAATCCAATGTTTTTTGAAGGCGATGATTTTCCTGTTGTATTGGTCTCATGGGATGATGTTCAGGAATTTATTAGAAGACTCAATGAGAAAGAAGGTACAGATAACTATCGTTTGCCTTCAGAGGCTGAATGGGAATATGCTGCCCGGGCAGGGACAACGACACAATATTCCTTTGGGGATGATGAATCATATTTAGATGAATATGCTTGGTTTATGTATAATTCTGGCAATAATATACATCCTGTTGGTCAGAAGCAACCCAATTCCTGGGGGCTGTATGACATGCATGGCAATGTTCATGAATGGGTGCAGGATGAATTTCATGATAGCTATTACGGTGCACCCCGCGATGGTAGTGCATGGGAGGATGGAAGTGGCGCTGGCCTTATTTTTCGTGGCGGTTGCTATATTGACAATCCCTGGAGATGTCGGTCAGCCAATCGCGGTGGCATTATCTCGGACAACTGCTACAGCTACCGCGAAGGTAACCTTGGCTTTCGCCTATTGAAGGAATTGTAACTACTTTCGACTTTACACTTTTACTCCTCGTTGCGAAGCAGCATTTACCACTAACACCGAAGACCAAGAGTATGCCAGCCACCCTGACCGAGGTATGAAAATTGGACTCCCGCTTGCGGGTGCGAAAAAAATGGGACAAATAAAAAATTGTACTAATAGAACTAAGGGATGCAATGCCCCCCCTTAGCCCTAATGGGCACTATACCAAAAATCAGTTATTTTATTGACACCAACTTTAGGTAAAATCAGTGTAAATCTGTGAAATCTGTGT
>JAKRWB010000502.1 GCA_022353185.1 ANME-2 cluster archaeon
TGATATTCTTCCCTTTATGCTTTTCCACTGAATCGTAATCCTCGGTAATAACAAGCAGGTCATCACATTCCAGCTGGTCACTCGCCTTAATCAGGGCCCTGACCTCTCGCTTCATTACATCCACATTGTCAACATCCCCGGACACCTGAATCAACTGCTCAACCCGCCCACCTGTCTGCACCACAAAATCAACCTCTTCCTGCTGTTGGTTCTTCCAGTAGAAAATATCTGTCAACGCCCGCTTGCGCCGCTCAAGCTCCAGGAATATCATATTTTCCATTTTCTTTCCATAATCCCCGGAAATTTCTGTAAGTCTGGCATATCCTACATCGCACAGATATGCCTTGTGGATGGACAATTCTCTTTTCCGGATTGAATAATCGAACCTGGGTACAAGAAACACGAACACTGAATCCTCCAGCATAGACAGATATGAGTAAAGAGTATTTTTACTTACCTTGATTCCCTTTGATTTCAGGGTTAGATACTGCTTATGCACGCTGAATTCTTTAGAGTATGAAATTGTCAGTGATTTTACAAGCCATTTTATCAACTGTGTGTTTTTAATCTTATATCGCTCAACAACATCCCTGTACACCACCAGATTGAAATATTCATTTAATATCCTGAGCCTTGTTTCAGGATTCTCTTCCAGTATGACCTCGGGAAAGCCTCCAAACTCCAGATATTGGTCAAGTAGTCCTTTTAATCTGGATTTTTCTCTTGAACTAAGGCGTAAGGGGTCAAGTCCGATTTGTTTCAGGTCCAGGAATTCCGTAAAAGAAAAAGGCAACATCAGGTAAGACAGTGTTCTGCCACGAAGGGACGTGGAAATCTCCCTGCTTAATAATCTGGAACTGGAGCCGGTCAGATAGATTTCAAAGCGTATCGTCTTCAAATTAAATGATATATTGTCAAAGATTCCGTAAAGATATATTTTTCGATTTACCATTTAATTTGAAGACGATACGTAAAAACTGTGTTTATTTTTTTTTCTCATGAATACATATTGTCAATTACAACAAAAATGTATATATAATAAATGTGGTATAGAAAATAATGGTGAGAAAATAATTATGAAATTGGTTCAAATAATATTCGTGTTGCTTCTAACATCAATCATCTGCCATTTAGCAGCAGCTGCACCGAATTTAGATTATTTAACTATAGATGATTGTCGTAGTTGTCATGGTGACGAGGATGGAAATACTATTGAATTACACCACGAATCAGAGGAAAATTGTCTATTCTGTCATACATCATTCCCAGATTTCCTAGATGGCTGGCGCAACTGTGATAATTGCCATGCAGATTTTGACCATCATGAAGATGCAAAAAGGAGATGTTCAGATTGTCACGATGATAAGCAACAAATGCGACAATAACAAACAGCACTCAAACCCTCATAAACTTTTTTGAGTCACAATTATTTGGATAAAACTGGAAAATATTTGTCGGTAAAGAATATGCTTTAATGAAAATATGGGATAATTTAATTAGAGTTGGGGAAAGGATAAGTACCTGGTATTTTTCAACCGTCCTTTCTCATCAAACCGCATCGATGAGTTTCCTGTTATGGCTTTCTGTTCATTTATCACTTTATACCTGGTATCTGGTGTCACCAATGATACTGGATATTCCGGGATATAATGCCCATCGTCAAAGTCATCAACGATATTGCCATGGCAATTGCTGCAGTGCTTATCCAATGCATCTCGTGTTTCATGGACAGTCCGTACAATTATAATTCTCATTGGGTACCAGCAAGTAGTGCCTATCAGGGACTCCGGAATTATGACATACCCGGCATTCATTTTCAGCCAGATCACCGAATAATGTATCATATACCCCAGATCTTGATTTACTGGTGGTGGAGGTATTATGGTTATGGCTGTGCCAAGCAAATCCAGTATCACTATAGCTCCATTTAAGTATACATTTCTTTTCCATATCATTATCTAACCCTCCTTCGTTTTTGTCAGTCTTTTTTTGAATTAAGGTGATTAGAATGATTTTGAACTGTGAGTGTGACAGGAACTGCTTAAGCAACCATCTTTTGTGCTGTCAAGCTGGTTCATGGGATTGTCATGACAGTGAGAACACCAATTGGCTATAATATGATCACCAATATTACCTGAGGTGATCGTTATAGGAACACCATTCTGGTCCATAAGGGTCCTCAAATGATAGATGCTATTGCTTCCATGGGGATCATGGCAATCAAGACAGGGAATGGGTGGAACATCTTCACTGTAACCCCAGCTTGCGTATGGTCCTCGAAGTATGCTATTTCCTGAGCCATTGGCGGCACCATGTTCATCGCCTTTAGCTGAAGGGTCCAGATAACTGTATGCAATATTCTTAATGATAGTCGGGCCAACTACAGTACTATCAGAAGCCCAGGTATTATCATGACATCTCAGACAAAAGGCAATTGAATCCATCACATCATGGGAAGTAGCAGGATGAAACATTGTTTGATTGAATAAAGTCGATCTATCATCAGGGTCTATGAGGATATTTTCCCTGCTTGCAAGATGGGCACTATGGCAATTAGTGCATTCCAGCCTTGTTGAACTGTAATTCTGGTCCTCATCCGTGATGTCATGTCTTGTATTTACTGTATTATAGTACCCCTTCTTTATTCTCATACCGCTAAAGTAGTCAGTATTGGCAGTGAATTGGGCATAGATATTTACTCCTTGATATGAATTGTCAGGATTATTATGACACTGGTAACAGGTTTCTTCCCTGAATTGTTCCATATGACAGGTAGAACAGCTAATTGAACTATGGACCCCAGTTGGTGCATTTGGATCAATTGGAGGGTCAAATGGCGGAACCGATTGCGTACTTGCATGGCAGGTAGGGCAGTCCCATATTACTTCAGGATAATAGCTCTGAGTTACATTGTCCCATTTCATCTCATGGCAGTCAAAACATTCATAAATTCCTGCTTCTACTAGCAGATGATGTGTATTGGTGTGGTTCTTATCTATATGACAGACCAGACAATCCCTGATTATTTCAGGATAATAGCTCTGAGTTACATCATCCCAGATCATCTCATGGCAATCAGTACAGTTATAGTCCCCTTTTTTAACTAAGAGGTGGTGCCTATCTACCAGTGTTCCATTGAAACTTAAACTACCATTGTGACAGGTCCTACAATCTTCCTCGGTCATTACTGAAGTTTCTTCATTGATGCCAAGGGTACCATGAATTCCATATATCATAATGGTTGCTAAAATGATAGGAACAATCAATCCCCGCCCCTTAATATTATTCAATTTTAATGTTCTCCTCTTTCGGTTTGGCACATCATCCCCTTAAAATGACCCTCTACAA
>JAKRWB010000503.1 GCA_022353185.1 ANME-2 cluster archaeon
CCGCAGGACCCGCCCATAAACCCGGAGTTCGGGTATATGATCATAAACGCAATGCAATTCGATACCGGGTTGGATGGTAGTGTGAAGATCGGCAATATCACATTACAGGCGATAGGTGGTGAGGGAAGTTCGAGTCCTCTGAGCCTGAAGAATGTGATATTGCAGGACATAGCCATGCAGGACATACCGATCGATGGTGTGATCAATGGGACCTTCACGATACCTTCCACTGGTGAAAGTGCTACAAATGGAGGTGGCGGCAGCAGTAGCGGTGGTGGAGGAGGAGGTACCTCAGGGGAAGCATTTGAAAATATAGTATGTCCAGAAACCGACAGGGAGTATGTGAACAAAGAATCGTATATTAGCTATCACTATGAACTGGAATGCAATATTGTCGAATATATCAATTTCACTGCAGTAACCAGTTCAGGCGATATAGCGGCTAAAGTGGAAATACTGAAAAATACTTCTACCCTGGTAGACAAAGCTCCACCAGGTATCGTATTCAAGAACCTGAACATCTGGGTGGGCAATTACGGCTGGGCCACAGAGAAGAACATGCAGGACGTGGTTATAGGATTCAGAGTAGATAGGTCATGGGTCAGCCAGAATAACATTGATGAATCCAGCATCACCATGTACCGCTTTAATGAAGGTCAGTGGGTTCCATTGAATACTACAAAAAAGAGTGAAGATGCTGTCCATCTATTCTTGGAAGCCCAGACTCCCGGTTTTTCCCCATTTGCAATTACCGGTTCAAGTTATTCAAAAGCTTCTGCTGACGATCAGATAACCGGAACTGAAACCGGGAATGCTGGCCAAACCTCTGCTCTCGAAGCTACTACGGGGTCTGCGAAATGGAATGCCCTGATTTCGGGTATTTTAGTGGCATTTTTTGCAGTATTATATGTTATCATTCTCCTTCTCAGTCAAAAGATCCGCACAATGGTCCTGTTTTGCAGGGATGACCTCAAAGACCCGGAGACGGTCGTTGATATGAATAAGTTGATCGAGGGTCCCATTCTTAATGATGGGCCGTTCAGGGAAATTCCCCTCACAGAGGAGGCGAACATATTGCTAGAGCGAAAACCTGAAGGTGACGATCGTATCCGTTTTAACCGATTGCTGTTAGAATCGGCATACCCGCAGGAAATTGTCACGAAACTTCATGAACGATTCGGCCCGATGCACTGGATAATGTTATTGATAATATTTATTCCATTGGTTGGCTTTATCGATTTGGTGGGGTCCCCTCTCAATTGGGTAATCGGAATATTGCTGGAGTGGGTTATTGTTATGTACTTAGTTTTGAAAGTAAAGAAATACTCTTCGACATCAAGATTCACCTGA
>JAKRWB010000504.1 GCA_022353185.1 ANME-2 cluster archaeon
CCGCTGAAAATAATGGTCTTGCCCCTGTCTTTCATGGTCCTGATAAAGCCGATGATATAATGAGCGGTCTGGGGATCAAGCCCTGATGCCGGCTCATCGTATATCAGAATCTGTGGATCGTTTACCAGGCTGCGAGCAATGGCCACTTTGCGTTTCATACCCTTGGAGAACGTACCCAGCCGCTTGTTGCTTTCCTCAAGGTTGAGCTGTTTTAGCAGCGTATCGATTCGTTGGTCAGCTTCCTCTCTATTGATATCATGGATATCTGCAAAGAACCTGAGATAATCCCTGGTTTTCATGTTCTCGTACAGAGGGGAATCTTCCGGCAGGTATCCGATAAGTTTCTTGATGGCGATATTGTCAATGCTCACAACCTGCCCGTTAATCAATATCTGTCCCTTTGTAGGTGGGATGAGACCGGTGACCATCTTCAAGGTGGTGGTCTTACCTGCGCCATTGGGGCCGATTATTCCCAGCACTTCGCCTTTTTCTACCTGAAACTCTATGCTGTCCACTGCCCTTTGACCGTTGTAGGTTTTAACAAGTCCCTGCGCCGCAACAACTACTTTATCTTCCATTCCTCATCCTCTGACAAAAACTATACTGTCCGGGGTCATAATAATATCTATGCACAAGATACTGTCAGTGGCCCGCCTGGAAATTGTCAAGTCCAGATCGGTCATGGACCGGCGGGTTTTCTTATTCATGATACTGTCAGCGCTGATAATGGCATTGGCTGCCCCCACTATGGACGTTTCCACGTTTTCCATGACAAAAAACCTCTACATCATCAATGCAAACGGTCCGCCGCTGGACATTGTACTTTCCTCTGATAACAGGTTCAGGCTGGTGGACAGTGAACAGGCCGACCTTACCATTTCAAGTTCCAGCATTCGGGGTATCCGTACCCAGCGGTCAATGGCAGCGCTCTCAGCACTTGATGAGACCGTGAAACTGTATCGCAATAATATGCTCGAAGCCCAGTACCCTGTGAACGACCCTGGATACTATTCGGCATTCCCGGTATGGGTGGATGTCACTTATCTTGATTCGTCACTGACCATAGCCAGTGAAACCGCAGGGGTAACACCCACATCCACCACACCCACCACACCCGCCTCCACTCAATTACCCATCGCGGATAATGAGTCCCAGTTCCAGACTCCCACACCCCTGCCCACTGAAGTACCACCTGAAAATATAACCGGCACCCCGCCCGGTGACATATCTCCCCCGTTCCCTCTGACATCGGTACTGGTGTCTTTCATGTTCGTAGCACCCATGTTCTTCATCTCCCAGCTATATTCCTCCAGCATCATGGATGAGCGTATAAGCCGCAAAGGCGTCATGCTTCTGGCATCGCCAATCAGGGGATACGAGATAGTAGCAGGAAAAACACTGCCGTATTTTACAGTTTTGCTATTATTCAGCGTGGTTTCCGCACTGGTGCTGGGCGGAGATGCCCTTGTAGTGCTGGTTATGATACCCGTGATACTGATATTCCTGTCGACTGCCTTTCTATCAAGTATCCTTGCACGGAATTTCAGGGAACTTACCATGATGCTGGTGTTCTTTTCAGTGGTGCTGGGAAGTTTTTTATTCATCCCAACGGCTTTTGTCAATATACATGAATACAGCACCATTTCACCCCTGACCCTGGTGGTCACCCTGCTGGAAGGAGATGCTGTGACACTAAACAACCTGGCTTTTGCTTCCGTGCCCCTGTTGTTCGCTTCATTGCTGACATACCTGTTCGGCACCTTGCTCATGAATGAAGAAGGGCTGCTGGTAAAAGTGGATGCATTTGAGAAGGTCCTGGATTCGGTGGGACGGTTGTTATATTACCTTGGCCACTGGCAGGCAGGGGTACTGGTCATTGGTATGCTGGTGGTGCCTTTCGTGTTCCTGGGCCAGTTGTTCCTGCTGGTGATTTTTTTCAATATGATGACGGTGTCACCCATGCTTGTTATCGGGATAAGCATGGCAGTTTCGGTGATGGTAGAGGAATGGGCAAAGGTCCTGGCACCTTTGGTGCTGCTTAAGAAAGGGTGCAGGTATCCTGTATTATTGGGTATGCTGTCCGGGACAGGATATTTCCTGGGTGAGAAGGGGTTGCTGCTCCTGGCCCTGTCATCGGTTGTGGAAGGGGGGCTGGGTGAATTGCTGTTCGTGGGTACGGGTTACCTGCTGGTGGTGCCTCTGCTCATCCATGTTACCGGAGCCGTGGTTTCATCAAAGGGCATTGCATACGGCATATCTCCTAAATGGGCAGTGGCTGCGGCTTGTGTGGTTCATTTTATCATGAATCTCATTATACTATGGTGGGGTGGTGTGTTTGGGTAGAGGCATGGGTGTGGTGGCAAAGCGTGAGGGACGCATGCTGCTTACTGAAAAGACGCTGGTGATTGCAATATTGATACAGTTGTTCGTTGCTTCCTTCTCTGCATTCATGTCTGTGGGTTTTGCGGTCATGTTCTCACCCGGGGCTATCAGTCCTTATGTTGCAGGTCACCTGAGCGTTGGTGTAGTGGGTATGGGTAGTGAAACGTCAGAAGACCTTGTTGACCTGATGGGGGACCATATCAGGGTAAAACGGTTCGACACCCTGCTGGATGCCCAGGCAGCACTGCGGGAGGGCAGGGTGGACGGGGTGATGAATATACTGGATGCACCTGATGACCCTGCAAGACCGTTAAGGCTTGACATGTTCCTGCCATCTGGTAATTTTAAGAGTACATTGGTGAGTGTGCAGATAAAAAAGGCATTGGAGCTGTTTCAGGAAAAGTTGCGCAGGGACAGGGGTGTGAGTGCGCTGGAAGTGGATATGCCTGGCGATATTGAGGATGTATCCAAATTTTTTGAGTTCAAATATACGGTGTTGGTGCCTCTGCTTATCCTGCTGCCTGCATTCCTTTCCGGCGGTATGATAATAGATATGATTACTGAAGAATATGAACTGGGCACGCTGGACATGTTAAAGGCCAGTCCGCTGAAGTTCTCTGATATAATATACGGCAAGATGCTGGTCATGGTGGTGATAGCCCCATTGCAGGCGGCAATGTGGATGATGTTGCTGGAATTGAACGGGATACCTGTATCGCATCCTTTAGAGGTACTGCTGTTCCTGACACTGGTGACCTTGATACTGGTGCAGGCAGGGTCGCTGCTGTCCATATATTTTAAACAGCGCTCGGCTGTGCACCTGGTGTTTTCGGTCGTGTTCGTGGTACTGGTGTTGCTTTCGGGATTGCTGCCTGTGCCACCATTGAACCTGGTGGCACTGCTGGCTGCCGGGTCCGGGGCGGGTATCTGGGATTATGTGTGGTATGTGGGGGCGGCGGTGGTGCTGCATGGGGTGATTAAGGTGATGCCTAAGATGGGGGAGGGATGAAAAATCCTGATTATCCAGTCAATCCAGTCCATGAATAGTTGAAATAGAATACGGATGACACTGATTTGACGTATTCCCACGGATATTTTATTATCCGTGCCAATATGTGTTATCTGTAGAAT
>JAKRWB010000505.1 GCA_022353185.1 ANME-2 cluster archaeon
GGGCAGTTCAACGATTTTGTTTTTATTGACTTTGTGTAATATAGTAACTCCAAGGAAGTCACTAAACAGTGGGTCATATGTATCGCTAAATCCCGTACCGGTGATGACAACATTATCTCCATCTATTATTGCAGAAGTGATGGTCACATCAACTCCAACGCCGATTGGGTACGATCTGCTCCTCATGTCGGATTTCAACACATACAGTGCATACCTTCCTGGCCCTGCAGGTGTCCATGTCGCTACGATCTCATTGTCTGATGCAGAATCAATAGTCAATGTTTCAGTATTTGTTCCGTCTACAATGATTACCTCTGGATCGTAAGCACCATCAGCCCCAATTATGAAGTTGCTACCACTAACTGTGACGGTCACTGACTGACCTTCAATCAATTCAGCGGAACTAACCACATCAGTTACATCTGGAGTTATAGGTCCTTGTAATGGTGCAGCACCTGCATCCCAGAATGCATGGCATCCGTTACAGTCCCAATTATCACCAACATGTCCATATCCTAACTCACCACTCGTATTCGCAAAGTCATACTGGATGTTATGTAGCGATTTAACACCGTGGCAGTCTTCGCATACTCTGATATCCAAGAAATTTGATCCACGGTGGCAAGCATTAGAGCAATCCCCTGTAGTTTCATCCTTGAGTTGAATGTCATGGTGATTTTCAGCGTTAGACTGGATGAATGGAGTCGCTGTTGAATCCTCCTGATGGCATGCCTCACAACCACCCCAATACCTACCGCTGGTATCATTAAATATCTTAAAGCTGGTATCCGGGGTAACCAGTGACGGCGCATATGTTGGAACATAGTGTCCATCATCAAAGTCATCAACGAAACTTCCGTGACATTCGCTGCATTGTCCTGCAAATGCATCTGCTGAAGCATGGTGCGGTGAATCCGAACTAAGAGGTGGGGTCAATATCCCTCCCTGTATATGACACACTTCGCATGCTCTTTCCATAGTAAGATCGCCTGGTGTCGTCGGATGGCAATCCATACATGCATACTCTCCACTAGGAACTAATAAGTGATGAGTATCTGGAACACCCGAATCATGGCATTCTCGACATTGAGATTCTACCATAACAGAGAATTCTGAATCATAAATTCCGATATCCTGATTTGCCGATGGTGGTGGTACGACCGCTATAGCTATACCAACTAACGCTATAACAGCGACAGCCAAAGCTAAGTAAAACTTTCTTATATTATCCATCTATTTCACTTCCATATACAATTGTTTAAAGATATGAACCCAA
>JAKRWB010000506.1 GCA_022353185.1 ANME-2 cluster archaeon
TGACCCGGTCATCCACATTCTCCTGCCTGTGAGCAGTTGTGAGCAAATAATGCCCTGGTTCAATATTCAGTTCATTCAGGATGGTTGTGCTTTCTGCTGCGATCTTCACGTTCTGCCGTACAGCATCCACGATGGTATTCCCTGTCACATAGATCATGTCTTCAGGTATGCCTTCACCAAGCAGTATGTCCTTTGCCTTTTTAGTGGGAGCGAATAAATAATCCGAGCAGTGGTCAGCCAGCACCCGGTTTGTCTCCTCAGGCATTCGTCTGTCATAGCTTCGCAGTCCAGCCTCCACATGCCCCACCTTGATATGTAATTTTGAGGCTGCCAGTGCCCCTGCCAGTACGGTATTGGTATCACCCTGCACTAAAACAGCATCAGGCTGCTCTTTCATGAGGATCTGCTCGACCCCTGCCAGGATTTTACCAGTCTGCTCGCCGTGATGTCCTGATCCTATATCCAGGTTATACCTTGCTTCAGGCAGTTCAAGCTGTTCAAAAAATATCCGGTCCATATTATAGGAATAATGCTGGCCAGTATGGAGGATGAAATAATCCAGGTTTTTTTGTTCGCATTCCCTGATAACAGGGGACATCTTGATGATCTCGGGGCGGGTGCCCAGTATTATTGCAAGTTTCATTTATCAACTCATTTTTTTCTTGATTCATTGATCAACCTGGACATCGAATGCAATATGAATCCCGCACATATTGTTATCCCTTCCTGTAAGCCTCAAGGAACTCATCCCTCGAAACTCCTGCCTGGGTGCATATTGTTCTCAATGTTGATGCCTTGACTTTTCCGTGGTTAGGCATAGTCAATGGCGTTTTGCTTCCATCAGGATCCTCGCGCAGCATTGAAATATGTTCTTTTTCCCTGATGACCTTAAAGCCCAAAAGCTCCAGTGCTTTGATAACCTTTCGTTTTGGAGCATCGACCGGAAATTTATAATTCAAGCTTCTGCACCTGTTTCAGCAACAAAGGCCTCCAAAATAGGGGGATCAACTTCGAGAGATTCCCTGCCGAATGTTTCAATATGGAAACGAATCGCTGACCTTACATCAGCAAGAGCCTCTTCATATGTATCACCCTCTCCGACCACAATTCCTTTGATCCCTAATGGATAGGCCACATAACCATCCTGATGTTTCTCTATAATAACTTTAAACTGTTGCATATTCAATTGCTCCATTCATAGATATTAATAATATGAAATGTTCATTATTGCCTTATAGATGTAACCCTGAGTAATCTACCATCAATCCCTTCTCGATTCGACACTGTTCTATTTTCCAGTTATTTTCAAGACGCTGATTTAAGGTTGTATCAGCATTAATCAGCGTCTTTTATATTTTTTCTACACCGCCGCAACCATAAATCTGCATAAATCAACGTTAATCTGCGTCTTTTATATTTTTTAGACGCTGATTAACACAGATTAACGCTGATTTTTGGAAACATGGATCAGTATCACCACAATTTCAAAAAGCTGATTTATTTACCTCCTTTATGCGGCGTTTCACTTCAACGGACTTTCCGAAATTCAAAAGAAGCCCCACCTCGATACCTGTTGCTGTAAGATAGTTCACAAGCTGAACCTCATGAATTTCAGACAACGCTTTTATTGCTTTAACTTCCACTATGATCTTATCTTCAACTACGATATCAGCAATATAATTTCCAACCATTTCACCACGATAGTGTACAGTAATAGGTTTCTCAGCTTCTGCACCTATCTTACGCAACTTAAGTTCAACCATAAGCGCACATTCTGATATACCTTCTCCAAAAATCCAGAACCGAGAGTATTATGAACTTCATAAGCTGCCCCAATAATCTCCTTGCTTATATCACTATACTTATAATCGGCCATAAATCCCTCATTTTTACCCGTATCTTTTTGATATATTTTCAGACACCAATTAACACCACTGCAACCATAAATCTGCGTAAATCAGCGTTAATCTGCGTCTGATATAATTGTTGAAATCACTACATTTACTATACTCCCATTTGACTGGTAGGTCTCCACACTTGCCGTAATTCATCACATTCATTAATCTTCCTCCTCATTTAAAATATTTGTGTATTCTTTTACAAGAGACCTAATCATTACCTATATTTTTGGAACATATCTCGTAGATCTCCCATTTTCTCAATCTCGCTTATCACAATTGACTTTCCATTTGAGATCATAATGTCGCACCTTTCAATGCCACCCGGTCCATAAGGTGCTGCTGCTGGTGGGGACCTCTTTTGATCCAGTCAGTTTCCGGGAGGAAAAGGAGTTTCATTTAGATTTATCCCCTCATCATTAGAGACTTTTTAATTTATTCTGGTCAAGTATGATAAATGAATCATGGCAAAGAAGATCAACCACAGAGAACACAGA
>JAKRWB010000507.1 GCA_022353185.1 ANME-2 cluster archaeon
TCAACATTTTCTATTTCGACTTGCCTCAACGAATCTCTATACCTGACTTTGTAATCATCCCACGTGTTGCAAGAGAAAGGGATTAATGCTATAGTGATTGTAATTATTACTGAATTCCTTGCTTTGGTTTTTGGAGACACACAATAAAACGAAAGCTAAGGAAATCAACTTATCGATTTCAGATGCAGAGAAGGAAATGCGTTTATACTTTCCTATACGTAAATAATATTTAAACTGAAAAATGATTGAAAACATCTTAACTATAGTATTGATGCTATATCCATCAGAAATCGTGTTAAGGATAAAGTGAGCCTATAATGCAAGATAAATACAAAATACATATGATATTTATTGTAATGACACTGGTTATCTGTATTTTAACCGGATCTGCAGGATATCTTTTTAATAGCATTTCAGGTGCGATCTATGGTGTTGCAGCAGGCCTTATTATTTCAGGAATTGTAGTGGGGATCTTACATTATCTGCCCGCAATTGTTATCATTAAACTCTACGGTGGCAAGGAATTGTTGAAAGACTATTCCCCTAAATTTATGGAGACCATCGAGGAATTTGCAGAAATAGTTGATATTCCTGTCCCCAAATTATATTTGTCAGATAAAGAGATTCCACTAATATTTACGGTTGGGCGGGACTGCAATTCAGCATCAATTGTATTGACTCATGATTTAATGAATATACTGTCCTCAGAAGAATTGACATGTGCGATAATCCATGAGATGTCACATATAAAGTTGGACCAGATACACTGGCAAACCCTGGTGGCATTTACCACAGGTATATTGACCATGTTCTCAACAATTTTCTTTTGGGGTTCACTCCTCACAGGCTTTGGCCAGGAAGATGACCCTGCACCCCGTATCATAAAATTTCTTGCCATGGCAATAGTCGCCCCTCCGGCAGCCTCATTAATACTGCTGACAATACCTGTGAGCAGGGAATATATTGTAGACAAAACAGCAGTGGAAATATGTAAAGGGCCGAAAGTCTATGTCCGGATGCTTGCAAAGATAGGGAATCATTTCATGGAGACCAGGCATGAGGGGATAAATCCTGCCCATGGATTGCTGAACATTGTCAATCCTCTGCCCCAGAGTAATGATACTGAAGATGACTTTTATGCACTTTTCAAAACACACCCGGGACTGGATGAGCGAATAGAAACTATACAGACTGAATGGACGGCGGTTGGGCAAGTATGAAGTTATTGGAATATACAACGGTAACGAAAGAAAAAATCGTTGGTAAATACGAGAGCATCACACGATGGAAAAAGACGCTGCTGTATAGCATTATCTCCCATTCGATGATATTGTTTGGGATAATTGTGGTCTATACTTTCTACAATAAAGATTTTAAGGCTTTAGATTCCATTATTATCACCGGAGCTTATCTTGGCTTGCTGGTCACAACACATAGTATGATGTACCTGATATTCAAATACAGATTGCGCTAAGATATATAATTGGGACAATATTAGTAACATGTTTGTGATAGTATGAAAAAACCACTGCTTCAATCACCCTGGATCGACCTGTATTTAGTCCTTGTAACTAATATTCTGGCCATCCTTTTCATACTTATTCCACCTTTTAATGAGACTCTGCTCCGCATTCCCTTTGCGCTGGTCCTTTTGCTGTTCCTGCCAGGATATGTGTTCATAGCGGCATTGTTCCCGGGACGCGATATCAGTGGGATTGAACGGTTCACACTGAGCGTTGGTCTCAGTATTGCAATTACGGTGTTTGACGGTTTCGCAATAAGTGTCACAGTCTGGCGTTTCAGGCCGACATCCATCGTGGTCTCGCTTACGCTCATAATCCTGTTCTTTATGCTTATAACCTATTTCATGAGAACGCGGCTGCCCCCTGAGCAGCGTTTTGTACCCGATGCCCGACCATTTATTGAATCTTTGAAGACGAAAGAAGAGATGAACGATATCGAAAAAGCCCTGATAATTGCAATGGTGGGGTCCATCATTATTGCCAGCGGAATGCTCATCTATGCAAAGCTCACTTTTGAGGAGGAACAGTTCACTGCCCTGTATATACTTGGGGCCGGTGGGATGGCAGAAGATTACCAGACGAACCTGTCCTTTGGTGAGCCCACTGTTACCATGGTAGGGGTTGAGAACTATGAACATGCACCTGTTAATTATACCCTGCAGGTGGTGCTTGATGGGGTGGTCCTGACAGACAAAGAAATTCGATTGAATCATAATGAGAAAAGGGTGGAAAATGTAACTTACATCCCTTATGTCCGGGGCCAAAAAATAAAACTTGAATTTTTGTTATTTAAAGATGGTTCCGCAAATAGTTACCGTTCGGTACATCTCTTGGTCAATTCGGAAATTGATAAAAATAATTCAGGTGGCATTGAGAGTTACCTGATATCCGTTCCAAACGTCTTAAATGGAAATATGGAGGATGGAAGTGGCTGGATATTTTCAGGAA
>JAKRWB010000508.1 GCA_022353185.1 ANME-2 cluster archaeon
CGACTGTAAAGCCTGCATCAAAGCCTGCCCTGCTGATGCCATAAACCTGGAAGATGAGGGACAGAATATTGATATTAATGTGGGAAGTGTGGTCATGGCCACCGGTTTCAAACCTTTTGATCCGGCCAGGATTGAGGAATATAACTACTGGCACCCGGATGTGATCACAGCTATCGAGTTCGAAGATATGCTGTCTGCCAGGAGCAAGACCGGCATGCGTCTTATGAAATCTGATGGCAATATGCCTGAAAAAGTAGCCTTCATTATGTGCGTGGGCAGCCGGGACTTTAACAAGTACAACAAACACTGCAGCAAAGTGTGCTGCCTGTACGGCCAGAAACAGGCACAACTCGTCAAGAAGATGAACAAGGATGCAGATGTGACCATATTCTATATCGACATGCGCTCGGCAGGACGGCGGATGGAAGAGATGTACGAGCACACGCAGGAGAAGGGTGTTCATTTCATAAGGGGGAGGGTAGCTAAGATAGACCCTACTGATGATGGACTTTTACTGAACTATGAGGATACACTGCTGCAGTCAAAGGAGTCAGACACTTTTGATATGGTAGTGCTGTGCCCTTCACTGGAGGCCGCCGAAGGAGCAGACAAGTTGAGCAGGATGCTGAACATCCCCCTGGGAGATGATGGCTTTATCGAAGAGAAGCATGTGAAGATAGACCCGGTCAGTTCCCTGAATCCCAGCGTGTATGTTGCAGGCTGTGCAGTGGGTCCTAAGGACATCCATGATTCAGTGACCGAGGGCATCAGCGCTGCCCATAAGGTGGGGCAGTTCCTGGGCAAAGGAGAGATCAGCATCTCCCCTGAAAAACCAGTGATATCAGATGCCTGCCAGCAATGTGGTACCTGTATCAGTGAATGTCCATACGATGCATTATCCGGTGATGGTATACCAGTACTGGAAGCTCTTTCATGTACAGGTTGCGGCATATGTGCTGCAGTTTGTCCATCAGGTGCTATTGAGATACAGAATTACCGGTATGACCAGCTTAGATCGCAGGTTGAAGGCATACTTGCAGCGGGTCCGGGTGTTATTGTATTCATTGACCAGGCTGCATATGCGGCTGCGGACCTGGCAGGCGTGAACCGGAAGGAATACTCACCCCTCATCAGGTTCGTACAGGTACCAAGTATCCATATTGTCAATGCCGACTTGGCTAACAATGTTCTGGAGAACGGGGCCAGCGGTATCATGCTTATCGAAGGCACTACTGATGAGAAACTTACCGGGCGTTCCAAACTCCTGTTCAATACCCTGAAGAAGGAGACCCGGTCACACAAGAAACCCATACGGTATTCCCATATAGAGACCGCCCAGTACGAGAAGCTTATGAATCTCTTGAATGTGTTTGCAGACCAGGCGTCTGCGAAGTCAAAATGAACCACTTCTCTTTCCCATTTCATCTGTTTCCGGCTGAAGAGACCATCCGGATGTGCAACATGAAATGGGGATTCCCTGTTCGAGATTGACTTCACTGGCGTATTGTATACAATCACAGTTAAATTTATATATTATCACCTCATCACTAACCTACCTACTGGCGTCAACATTCACAAAAAATTAGGAGCTTAATTTAATGTCTCATTATGCGATGTTTCTTGGTTGTACTATACCTGCTCGATTTCCATTCATGGAGAAATCCATCAGAATGGTACTCTCAGAGCTTGGCATACATACAACCGACCTGGAAGGCACCACGTGTTGCCCTACAAAATCCATAGCCAATGTCATAGGTAGCAAAACCTGGTATATAACAGGTGCACGAAACCTGGCACTGGCAGAAGCAGCAGGATTGGATATCCTCACCCCTTGTAATGGCTGTTTTAGCAGTTTTAAGGCAGTAATCACTGACCTGAACATGGACCTTAATCTGCGTGATTCCGTGAACCAGGAACTGGGACGAGTCGGCCTGGAATATACTGGTAAGGTTGAGGTAAAACACCTTGTGCAGGTACTTCATGACGATGTTACAGCTGCAGAGATCAAGAAAAGGGTGGTAAAACCACTCACTGGAATGAAACTGGCAGTACATTATGGCTGTCATATGGTGCGTCCCAGCAGTGCCATCCACTTTGATGACCCCAACCGCCCCGGTAAGTTCGATGTACTGGTGGAAGCCACTGGTGCCCAGAGTGTAGATTATTCAACCAAGATGATGTGTTGCGGGAATGACCTGAACTCGGTTGGTGAATCCGATGCTGCTATTGCCATGTCCAGAGAGAAACTGCTGGAGACCCAGCAGATAGCTGATGGAATGACCACAGCATGTCCTGCATGCTTTAACCAGTATGACAGCAAGCAATACCTGATGCAAAAAAGCGGGGAACATATCGACATGCCTGTCATATATTTAACTGAACTGCTGGGACTTTGTTTCGGATTTTCCCCTGAAGAGATGGGCATGAAAATGCACAGGGTCGATACTACACAATTTTTAGAAAAATGGGCGCAGAGAACAGCGTATCTGGAGAAAGTAAGAAATAATTTTGACCTTGATATGCTTGATAGGTGTTACCAGTGCGGAGCATGCATGGATGATTGTCCGGTGGTCAAGATTAATCTGGATTTTGATCCCAACCGGGTCATTGGTGATATTTTGGCAGGGAAGATGGAAGAAGTGTTGAGTGGTCCTGATGTCTGGCGATGTGTCAGTTGTTATACCTGCTTTGAACTGTGTCCCCAGAAGTTCGGGATGAACAAGGTTTTCGAAAACTTAAAGCAGTTGGCCTACCAGATGAATATAACACCTGAGGGTGTGGACGGGGGTATCAAGATGCTGTTAGAGACAGGTCGGCTGGGTGAGCCTACGGCCATGAGAAAGAAATTAAAATTACCTGACCTCCCAAAGAGCGGGAGCAAAGATTTGAGAATACTGTTAAAATTAGATGAGGAGAGTGAGAGCCAATGAGATGTAATACGCGAATACCCAGCGGATGTGCGATATCGGGATTAATGTGCGAAAGTGGCGATAGAGTGGACGGCTCAGCAATTATTAAATCCATTGCCCTGATGCATGACAGGTCCAACGGACTTGGAGGGGGTTTTGCAGCTTATGGCATATATCCCAGGCGTGCAAACCAGTATGCATTTCATATGATGTTCGATGACTTTGCTGCCAAAGAGAATTTTGATGAGTACATCAAAGATCATTTTATTGTCGAAAAAGACGAAGTCATGCCAACACGGCCATTTGGTGATATTACTAACCCACCGGTATTGTGGAGATATTTCCTGGATGTAGAAGAAAAAAAACTGGAGTTCGTGGAAGACAGGGAATATGTGGTCAATATGGTCATGAAGATCAACTCAGATGTCCCTGGTGCATTCGTATCCTCTTCAGGAAAGAATATGGGTGCGTTCAAGGGTGTAGGATATCCTGAAGAGATCGGGCATTTCTACAAACTTGAGGAATACAAAGGATATATCTGGACCTCACACGGCCGGTTCCCTACCAATACTCCTGGCTGGTGGGGTGGAGCTCACCCGTTCGGACTGCTTGACTGGAGTATCGTGCATAATGGCGAGATATCCTCATACGGCATCAACAAGCGTTACCTTGAAATGTTCGGATACAAGCTTGAGCTGCGGACCGATACGGAAGTCGTGGCGTATCTCTTCGACCTGCTGATACGCAGGCATAATCTTCCCATGGAAATGGCGGTCAAGGCCCTATCGGCTCCTTTTTGGGATAACATTGACAGGATGGAACCACAGGTCAAAGAATTGATGACCGCCATCAGGATGGTGTATGGCGGAGCTCTGCTAAATGGTCCCTATAGTATAATACTTGGACACAGCAGGGGTATGATGGGATTGAATGACAGGATAAAACTGCGCCCAATGACCTGCGGGCGCAAGGATGATATGCTGTATATGGCGTCAGAAGAAAGTGCCATACGGGAGATAGAACCTGACCTGGATACAGTTTGGAGCCCGAAAGCCGGTGAGGCTGTTGTTGGTACCTTGAACGGGGAGGTGGAATAAATGGCAGCAGAATTGTCACCCGTATCCCAGATACCCCCTGAGTTCTATGTCCAGGTCGACCACGACCGGTGCAGGCGGTGCAAGCGATGCGTGATGAACTGCAGTTTTGGGTGTATGGAATTCAAGGATAAGGTCACTCCTGACCACAAAAAATGTGTGGCCTGTCACAGGTGTACCACCTTCTGTCCCGAGAATGCCATTATGGTAATCCCTCATCCTATGACGTACAAGGAAAATGCCAACTGGACCGCCCGCATAAGGCAGAACACCCTTAAGCAGGCCGAGACCGGTGGAATAATACTTACTGGCATGGGTAACCCCAAGCCATATCCGATATTATGGGACCACCTGCTCATTGATGCATGCCAGGTAACGAACCCGTCCATTGACCCGTTGCGGGAACCTATGGAACTGCGAACATACCTGGGCAGCAAACCAAACCACCTGGAGTTCGAGCGAGACGAGCATAATAATGTCAGGTTGAAAACACAGCTTGCTCCCCAGATACAGCTGGATATACCGGTGATATTTGCGGCTATGAGCTATGGTGCTGTGAGCCATAACGTGCACAAGTCACTGGCAATTGCTGCTAATAAGATGGGTACATTGATGAATACCGGAGAGGGCGGACTGCATGAGGACCTGTATCCTTATTCAGGCCGCATTATGGTGCAGGTAGCGTCTGGCCGGTTTGGAGTACATAGTGATTACCTGAAAGCCAGCGCTGCTGTGGAGATAAAGATAGGCCAGGGTGCAAAGCCTGGTATTGGAGGACATCTGCCTGGTGAAAAGGTCGGACTGGAAATCTCAAAGACGCGGATGATACCTGTAGGTACTGATGCACTGTCTCCGGCGCCACACCATGATATTTACAGTATCGAGGACCTGTCACAGTTGATATTTGCCATCAAGGAGGCTACAGATTATGAAAAGCCTGTTTCGGTCAAGATAGCGGCTGTGCACAACGTGGCTGCTATTGCCAGTGGGATAGTGCGGGCGGGAGCCGATATTGTTACTATTGACGGGTTCAGGGGCGGCACGGGTGCTACTCCGGCTATTATCAGGGACAATGTGGGTATACCTATAGAGCTGGCCCTGGCCGCTGTTGACCAGAGGCTCAGGGATGAGGGTATCCGCAACCAGGCCAGTCTTGTGTGCGCAGGTAGTATCCGCGAGGCTGCTGATGTGGCCAAGGCTATTGCACTGGGAGCTGATGCATGTGTTATCGGTACAGCTGCACTGGTGGCATTGGGATGCCGGGTATGCCAGAAATGCTATACCGGCAACTGCGCATGGGGTATCGCCACCCAGCGGCCCGAACTGACCCGCAGGTTGAACCCTGATGTGGGTTCACAGCGGTTGTGCAACTTGTTGACTGCATGGGGCAATGAACTGCGGGAAGTGCTGGGTTCTTTGGGTGTTAACAGCATCGAGAGCTTAAGGGGTAGCAGGGAACGACTGAGAGGTGTCGGCCTGGATAAGGAGACTCTGGAGATACTGGGTGTTAAGCCCGCCGGCGTGGGTATGTGAGGTGACTGGTATGGTAATGACTATTGATGCTAAAGGAATGTACTACAGGGAATTGAACAAGATGATACGGACCGCCATAGAGGAAGGTGAGACTGAGTTCGTTCTGGACAACATAAACGGGCAACGTTATATCGGGGATGGTATCAAGGCGAAGCCCAAAATAACCATACACGGTACTCCTGGAAACGACTTGGGCGTGTTCATGAACGGCCCTTCCATTGAAGTGTTTGCCAACGGCCAGGACGGCATCGCCAATACCATGAACAGTGGTGAGATAATCATCCACGGCATGGTTGGAGATGTGATAGGTTATGGCATGCGCGGTGGCAAGCTCATGATAAAGGGCGATGTGGGATACCGTGTGGGCATTCATATGAAAGAGTACAAGACCCAGGTTCCAGTTATAGTGGCGGGCGGGTGTGCCGGTGACTTCTATGGGGAATATATGGCCGGTGGTGTCATGATTTTGCTGGGATTGGGTGCCGGTGAAGATAAACCTATTGCCGGGGACTACCTGGGTACTGGCATGCATGGCGGTGTGATATTCCTGCGCGGTGAGGTTGAAGAGCATCAACTTGGTGCTGAAGTGGCTGTAATGGAGCTTGATGAGAAGGATGTTAAGCTGGTGACCAGGTACGTGACCGAGTGGTGCGGGCATTTCGGTTATGATGTTGAAGAGATAATGTCTGAGCCTTTTATTAAGCTGAAGGCGGTAAGCAGCAGGCCGTACGGGAATTTGTATGCATATTGAAAAGCCCCCTCAATAATTCAAACGATCCCTTGTTTGCTGAAGGGATTTGGTATGGGAAGAGCAGCATCTGGTCGCTCCCTCCTACCGATGGGGAGAATAAAATGGGGGTAGGTGGTGTTTATGAAGGAGTTTGAATCAGACCGGGCCAGAGTGAAGATACCAAAAGGGTACCGGATGCCTGTAATAAAAATGTATTTCTGGGTGGGCCTTGTTTCAGCACTGTTGCTTAGACTGGTGATTATTGCCGATCATTACGGGGATATCTATGCACGGGTGCTGTGGTACTGGGAGTGTTAGGGTATATGTGGTTCTTTGCACACAGGTATCACATTGGTAAGCGCAGGTATTTGGTAATAAAAGACCTGGGGTTACTTGAGAAGATAGACAGACGGGAACCTCTCACTGAAGAGGATTTTGAGGGACTCAATTATGTAATGTGGAGTATTTCTGTGTCCAAGGAACGGCTGAATTATCTTGTCATTTTTGCATTTTCGGTCATAGCTATTGTGCTGTCGCTTGCACTGGATCTTGGAATAATTGGATTGT
>JAKRWB010000509.1 GCA_022353185.1 ANME-2 cluster archaeon
ATGGCGTCAATCTAGCATCTTTTTTTCTTGCATCTAAATCACTAATAAATTGCCTTTATTGTCCCTTGTTTTGATTAATTTTAGTACAAACCGATAGTGTAATATCCTAGTGTAACATTACACCAGTTATGACATTTATCAGAAAAATAAAGCAACGTGGAAAAATATACTATGCCGAAGTTGAGAATCAATGGATTGATGGGAAATGTGTTCAAAAACACATCCGATCATTGGGCACCGACCCCAAAAATCCAACAAACATATCAATCGAACCAACCCATTTTTCATACTTATCTTTGCGGTTGATGCAAGGTTCACTCACACCGAATGATCTCTTTGAGATGTTAGAAAATATGGGTCAGCCGGTGAAAAAGGCAGACCTTAAGCGACTAGGTATTCACTACGATTTCAAAAAAAAAACGTACTCAATCTCCCTATTTTACCAGAAGAACTCAAAATAAAAAACCCAACACAATGCCCAACATGCAAAAATAATCCAAAAACACAAACAACATACACAAGACCCATAAAAACCCTTTCAGGCGAACGAGAATTAAGCATCCAGAAAAAATATTGCAAAATACACGGTTTAATCAACAACGAAAACGTCTCATTCCTGAATAGAATCTGTTTGCCGCGGAGAACCTTTGACACAAAAGTAATAGTGGCAATCGGTTATCTCCGTTGGTTTTTCAACTATCAACGAGAAGAAATCCAGCTACTTCTTGGAGCAAGAGGAATCCAAATTTCTACTGGTGAGATCTCCAGATTGTCGGAAGAATTTCTTCTTCGATTCTATATTCTTCACACAAAACACAGTTTGCAGATGAAAAAATTATTCGAGGCAAATAAAGGATATATCCTTCATCTGGATGGAAGTGCTGAAGCAGGGGACGAAATTACTTTCACAGCTAAAGAAGGAATGACTGAAATTACAATAGATAGCTGGATCATGCCATCTGAAAGTAGAGACTATATCAAACCATTTCTTCAACATATAAAAGATACTTATGGGACACCGCTTGTAGTTATTCGAGACATGTCAAAGGAGATCTCTGAAGCGGTCTCAGAAGTTTTCCCAGAGGTGCCGCATCAAATATGTCATAGTCATTATGTTCGAAACCTTGGTGATATTCTGTTTAAGCATCGTTATAAAAAATTGCGAAATAAAATGGTGAATGCTAAAATTCTTTCTAAATTTACATCGCTAAAAAAGGCATGTCTTGAGGGGACGACGTCCAAAAACAAAATTGTGGCTGCAGAACACTATTGGGTTATGCTCGCAATAGAATACATACTTTATCCAAGAGAACGCCGATCTGACTATCCTTTTGTGCTGCCGTATTTAGAGGTCATGAATCGTGTGATAGAAATTACGAGCATGGCCCGAAGGATTGTGATGTGGAATGCCAGACATAACTTTGGGGTTGGCGTGGTTTTGAAGTTTGATGCGTATTTGAAAAAATTGGTCGATGACAAGGATGTGAAATCGTATTTCACTACAGTTGGGCATATTTGGGAATGGTTTGAAGAAATTCGATGCGTGTTGCGAGTGAGTCGGGAATTTAGTGGAAAAGAACAGAATAAGGGAATTCCCCATAAATAATTTACCCAAATATGGGGTTTATGGTGACATCCCACTTTGGTAAATTTTCCAATCTT
>JAKRWB010000510.1 GCA_022353185.1 ANME-2 cluster archaeon
TTCTCCACCAGACCAGCCAGGTCAGTTGTTGCCGTTCTTCTGGAGACACCGGTAAGTTCCTGGAATTCCCTGTTCGTTATAGAATTATGTTTAACAACATGATCTATCATTTTTATTTGCCTTTCATTCAGGTCCAACCCATCAATATCACCCGGAACGGGTCCTTTTCTCAAGGTAACAATGACACTCGTTCCCGTAAACTCAAAAATTGGTTCAGGCAGGTCCCATTCTCTGCACCAATCAATTAATTTATTTGTCCCCGTCCCCACCTCTTCGACATACTTCACCCAGAAGAAATGTTCAATTAAAAGTGGATTAGGCGGCTTTGACTCGTGCTTATGTCTCAATGTTTCAACAGTCCACCCAACAGGCAATCGGCCGGGATTCCAGATTTCCATACGGTCGTCAAATATCCTTACTTGGGTACTCGAAGTGGTTTCATACTCCCTGTGACAAAATGCATTGGCAAGTGCCTCCCTTATCGCCTTTGGCGGGTATTCCCATTTCTCCTGCCTCTGGAGTTCTCCATCCTCGATCCACGCCGCCATAGTAATATTATTGTAGATAAAACGCTCAGTTTCAACCAGCTGATCGAACAGGTTACCCTTTATAACCTTGAAATCTATCATCTCTCCAGTCACACCTGTTCCTTTGAACCTGATACATTTCACCTCAGGTCGTGTAAAAAATCTATCTGGCTCATTTCCAAACAGCAGCACAGCAGCGTTGTTGAATATTGAATCATTAAAAAGTCGCAACCTCATCAACACCTCTTCAATAGGTGCATCCTCCTGGATGTCCAGCCCCCTCTGCCTTTTTGCCTCTTTGACAAACCAGCTTATTTTAGCACCATCAATATCCCCAATAGTTATCCCATCACACAGCTGCGCATCCCAGCTTAATCTCTTCCCACCCTCCTTTGCCAATGTTCTTATTTCCGAAGCAGAGATCTTCTGGTTCGTCCTGCCAACCCGCTTGTAGGCTTTATCCTTGAAAAACACAGGTTTTTCTGCACTTTCCTTCACACTTATATGGATCGTATTCTTACTTTCAATCTCTACCACTTCTATAGAAGGGAATACCGGAGGGTCAGTGTTTCTTTTTATATATTCCGCAAGGTCTTCCATGGTCTTCCTGCCGATATCAACTCCCATGACCCTGCCTTCATCACTTATACCTGCAACAACCATTCCTCCTTTAGCATTCGAAAATGCAGAAATGGATTTCATAATGTTATCCAGTTGTGATAACGAAGGTTTAAATTCCACCTTTTCAGTTTCGCCTGTTGCAAGTAATTCCGTGATCAATTTCACACCGCTATAATTTCGCTTTATTATAATCGTATCTGCATTTCTGTTATGTCCGGGGCGTTACGGTCCAATCTCGAAGATTTTTGTTAAATATTCTGTCAAAGATTATTGTTAAATATTCTGTCAAAATAACTGGTTTTCAAGATCGTGCCATTTCCCCATAATATTTTATGTCTACAGCCTGTAATACCACCTCATCCATTCCACTGTTCGTTTGATACCCTCTTCAGGAGTGATCTTCGGGTCATGCTGTAAGTCCCTTATTGCCTTTGAACAATCAATGGTCTTGATATTTGTAGTAAAAGGTTCTGCCTCTTCATACGTCACATGAGAATCATCCTTTCCAACTGTATTCAGGATTATATCTGAATATTCCTTGATATCCCTCTCCCATTCAGGCTTTCCGGCAACATTATATACCTCACCGGGAATGAAATTGTCCATAATGTTAGCAAAAGTCGTAACAGTATCCCCAACGTAGT
>JAKRWB010000511.1 GCA_022353185.1 ANME-2 cluster archaeon
ATATTGTCTATTGTGGTAGGGTCAGCAGTGCTAAATTTACCTGAAAGTTCTAATGTAACATTAAATGAAATTGATGAGAACCTAACTTTTGTAGGTAACAGCGTAGGCATTAGTACTCCAACATCAACTCCAACTCCAACACCAACACCAACACCAACTCCAACACCAACTCTTGTAGGTAGCAGCGGAAGCAGTAGCGGAGGCAGTAGCGGAGGCAGTAGTACTCCAACTCCAACTCCAACACCAACTCCAACAGAAATTCCAACAGAAATTCCAACAGAAATTCCTGAATTTCCAATGATAGCACTACCAATGCTTACTATGGTCGGATTATTTTTCATACTTAGTAAGAGGAAATGAGGATACTCCCTCATTTTTTCTCAATTATAATACCGATTTTCGTCAACCGTCCGTTTATATTCCACAAGAAAATGGAAATTTCGGACAGGATTGACAGGATACGATACAATCCTGTATATCCTGTAAATCCTGTCAAACGATTTTATTGAAACAAAGAAAATTACCTGTATCGATATCAAAATGTGTTTATACTTTCCTATACGTCCAGAAAACTGAGCGGATCAAGAAAGGACCGCACCAGCAGCATAATCTGATGGACAGGATGGTATTGAGGGGTGCAATATTATGTGACCGTTACATTACATGTTGGCATAATTTTTACTTCTTTGCGTTCTTGGCGGTTTATAGTATAGATCACTCACCGCAAAGTGCGCAAAGACCGCAAAGCAGAGCTTGATAATGTTGTGAATTGGGCGTCAATTATAGCATAGTCTTAGTAATTTTTAAACAACGAACTAAAACGAACTGGGACGAACTCATATTACCCAGAGTTCGTTTCGAGTTCGTACCTGTTCGTTGTTTTTTTTTGATATGTTTGGCGGAAAACTATAATATGGCGATCTCATGCCACAAATACTTTAAATTATATTCACCAACACGAATTGAAACAGTCACATAAATTCAACAAAACTAAATACCTTCCAATAAATATGGTATTTTATGTCAAAGATCACGAAGAATAATATAAGTTTTAAAATTGGTAACTCGGTAAGGGTTAATAATGGAACTCTGT
>JAKRWB010000038.1 GCA_022353185.1 ANME-2 cluster archaeon
AATATGAACTCTTCGCAATCCTTTCATATCATGCTGGAGCGGTTTGTAATGTTGAGGATTTTCCAGTATTTCGCTCATCTTTTTCAAAATTATCTCGAATTGCTTTTTATTTTTTCTCCTGAGTTTATCCAGATCCCTTCCAAGCTGCCTGCTGATTTCGTAATTGTATTTCAAAGCCGGACACCAAATTTCTTTTCAAAATCTGAACTGGAAATAGTCCCTTCTTTTTTTATTGATTCAAGCTTCCGGATATACTCTGGCTTGACATGATGCAGATCGTTATCTATATCCTCGATGGTTTCTTCGATGGATAATATTTTTTTCTTTAAGAAATCAAGGTCGGATACTATTCTTTCTAACAATTCTGCTTCAAGCATATTATACCTCCATATTTTTTATTTCGTCGGGATAGACATTATCATTATCGCAGTAAATGGATTGACCCCTTTGGCCCCGTCCCTTTGTTGATACGGGTTTTATTGGATTTTCGTTTATTTTTATTGCGATGACGGTCTTTCCGCTGATCTTTATTTGTTCGATCTCCGGGATTATGCGGGGGTCTGTGCTCTGGTATATTTGATTTGTCCACTGGTTGAGTGTCTCTTTTCCGATTTTGATGCCCTTGATATTATTTTTATCAGATACGCCTATGAAAATTGTGCCGCCCTTTGTGTTGGCAAAAGCTACTGCTGATTCGATGGTTCTTTCATCGAATTTTTCTTTGAATTCGACGGTTTCGGATTCTCCGGTTTTGATGAGGTTTTGCAGATTCATGATTTTGATTTGAAATGGTGTATCTATTTGGATTTTCGACTACACTCAAATTCGTTTGTCGATCAGTTTCTCAATATGATCATAGTTTTCAGATATCCCTGCTACTGTATTGTAATCTATTCTACACTGAGCACTTTTGAAGTAACTGCTATGTGAATATGTTTCCCCTTTTTGATCTCTTCGATCCTTTTCATCCGAGACATTTTTTCTTACAATAGTAACAGCATACTCATATCCATCTTCTATATTATTCGGTAAATAATCCATGCTATTCACCTAATATTACATATCCGCCTGTTTTATCAGAGCCTTCCTTTTTGATTTTGCCATCCCCTATCAATTCTTGCAAATATCGTTTTAATGTACCAAGAGGGATTTTCGTATTTTTTTCTATATCTTTTCTCTTGCAGTTCGGATTCAATTTAATGAATTCAAAAATTTGATCACTTTTTAGTGGCTCAGTTAGTGGCTCAGTTATCGGCTCATTTTTAAAATCCGGATGTATCAATAATCGCGTGATAAACTGCACCCGCTCTTCATCAGTAATAAAAACTGGTTTTGGCGAGCCATTGTATTTCATCGCAGCCCTTATTTTTCTAAAACCGGTATTTTTACCTTCAGTCAATCTTAACTCTTTTAAAAAATCTCCAATTCGTCGATTTCGGTATCGTTTTGATATTACGATCTCATCATTAATATTATCTTTATTTAACGGAGGAAGAGGACCGGGATAGCTTATTATATCGATTCTGTCAAGCTCGATCCTAACTTCAACTGGTGCATCAATTTCATAGCTCTTATGATATGCTGCATTTACCAGCGATTCTTCTATTGCAGTATAAGGATATGTGAAAAATCGTATTGCTTCTGCCTGTGTGTTTACTTTTTGGACTCTTTCGCGAATAGCAGCATTTCTTATATACTGCAATGCCATTTTTATTTGAGATGAAATAGGCCCTTCAAACTTTTCTTCTTCGAATTTATCGCCTACCCTGTCATGAAAAACAGTTACTTCAATCCATGGAGTCTTAATATATTTTTCAGGATTTTGCGAAAACATCAAAAGCCCGACATTTTTAGGCTTCAAATATTCTTTTGGACCATCAACAATATTCAGGCTTCTGCATAGATCTTCAAAACTCAAAGTATTGGGGTTTAAATCCGAATTGATTTCACGCAAAAAAACTTTCATCAATTGCAAGTCAAGGTCTTCAATAGACGCTTTGAGATTTATCCGGTCATCGTATGGGATTTGATTTGACATCCCTATTAATTCTTTTTCCTCTTCTGTGTTTGCAATAACTGTTGCCGATGAATGTCTGATATAATACATGTATTCGGATTTCTTGCCCAGTGATTTTGGTGCCTTATATGGTCGTGCAGCCCCTCCGGGACAATATAAAACAATAACCATTTTACCTGAATACCTGACAGGCTCAATGATTGGAAAATATGGGTATTGTACTTTGTTCGATAAATCCAGAAGTTGTTTCATAATGCTGTCAACCTGCTTTTCTTCCAGGCCAATTATGTCGTGATTATCCGACACGCCCAATAAAATATATCCTCCACCCCAGTTGTTAAAATCATTGGCAAATGCACACATTGAATGAAGAATTGCTTCTGGATTAAAACCTTTTTTTAATTCAATCCGTTCAGACTCAATCAAGTTGCCCTCAATTAACTGTTTAACGCTTATGGGTATTGCCATCATTGCTCACCGTATTTATTTAGTTCTTGTCCCACATCTCACAATTTCTGCTCATCATAAATCATCAAATAATCATCATCCACACGGTGCTGATAATCCCAGTACTGTCCATTGAATTTCTTAGCCATGCTCTTCATCCACATTCTGGATACTGTCAGGAAGGATTCTATAATAAGCTGCCTTCGCCTTTGTTTCATCCAAGAGTTTATCCCTGAGGATATCAGAGAACTGTGCGATACTTTTTTTTATCCATACTCATACCTTCCCCACCAACCCCTCAAACTTCGCATAATTCACCGTCACCCCATCATCCAGATCAATATCAATAAACTCCAGCGCCATATTATTCAAAACCGCATCATAATCCATAAGCTCTTTAACCTGCTTCCCAAGCCGCCCCTTCTCCCTGAAATCCTCAATGGTCTCCCTTTGGTTTGCAAGGATGAGGCCTGGCTTGTCAGGGGAGTAGCGTCCGAACATGCATCCCACTGCATAGGAGATGAACTGCTTTATCATCATCTCTTTTTTAAATACAAGCTTGTCGCCTTTGATCACGGATTCATCTTTCCATTTGGGAACAAAGTTGTTAGTCTCGCTTATAGTCATCATTTATCCCGCCCAGTGTTCAGCACAGTTCGTCCTTTATCTGTGAGTCGATATTTCTGGTTGCTGCTGCTGGGTTTTTCTGGAATTGTCATTTCAATCAATTCGGCATCCAGAGCAGGGCGGAGGTAGTTATCCCGAAAAGTAGGTCTGTGTTTAATTCCCAGAACACTGCGCAGAGTACCTGAGGATTTTTCTCCAGATTTTAGTGCCAACAACAGCCTTTGAACCGGGTTATCAGACTGGGTCGGTAACTGGGTCGATGACTGGACTCCCACTTGGTTCTGTTCTGGTTCCGTTTCTGGTGCCAGTACAAATGGATTTGCCAGATGGACAATGAATCGCACTCGCATTCCGATTTCAATGATTTGTGGTTTTGGTAATCCAAGTTCATCAGCCTCCTTGAACATGCGGCGAACACCACTGCCCCATTGCTCTATCAGGTCAAGTTCCCTGAACACGCGGGCAATAACATGGTTGCGTA
>JAKRWB010000512.1 GCA_022353185.1 ANME-2 cluster archaeon
AGCTACCAGGATTTTTGTGGTGATATCCGGAGAGATACTGGTTGAGCCAATGGCTGTATTGCTGATTATTGCTGCAATCAGGAATAATGCCAGTATAAATATAACAGACTTGCCGGGTTTAGCCATGATAGTTATCTCTTATCTCTTAAATTAAATGTGGATAAATGTAGATGCATATTGATGGAAATGAATAAATGTAGATGCATGTAGATGATTGAGAGTAAATCATCTACTATAATCCCTTTCGTTTTGAATAAACCATCAGTATCATGCCAAGTGCAAGTATCATACCAAAGCCTGGCGTCGAAGATATGTCGGATGTAGCATTCGAATCGGGCTGGATATTGGGTTCTATATAGCCATGCAGTTCAGCTAATCCCTGGACAATCCTCGGACCTGCCAGTTCGATAGTGTTCGGATCGTCTATCGGATAGACTTTATTATTTTTCACTGCATCCGTTTGCGCCAGTATCTGGTTACCGGTTATGGCTTCCATTATGGTATATGACCCTCCACCCATACCTGAACAGATTATGATCTGCGGATTTTTATCAACAACGTCTTCAATACCTATAACCGGCCAGCCTTCTGCCTCAATTATATTTTTGCCGCCAGCCATTTGTATCAGGTCATCGGGATAGGAACCTGCACCTGCTGCATACATAGGCTCATGCCAAACGATATAAAGCACGCGGGGCTTTCTGCTGTTTGGGATATCTTCGGTCATGTCTGTTATATCCTTTATCTGCTGCGTCATATCAGCGATGAGCGATTCAGCAGTATTATCGTTCCCTGTGATGTTCCCTACAAGCCGGATGTTCTCAAGAATGTCATCCATTGTTTTTGGGTTTAATGAAACTACAGTGAGGCCCAGGTTTTTCAATGCATTGACCGTTTCCTCGCCGTTGCCATGTTCGGCAAGGACAAGGTCAGGAGAAAGGTTCACCACTGCTTCGATATTTACGGTCGAGAATCCCCCTATCTTTGAAAGATTGACAGCTTCCGAAGGATATGTATCATACGTGGTGCCGCCAACTACTCTGTCGCCAGCACCAACTGCGAATAATATCTCTGTATTACATGGGGACAGGGACACGATCCTTGTTGAATTAGTAATTGTTACGGTATGGCCGAAATTATCAATTACATCAATAGGGTAGCCCTGAACACTATGAAGCAAAATCATAGGCAAGAAAAATAGCAATGCAATAATCAAAGATTGTCTGGTCATATTCCCAGGACTTGCTTATAGTATGAGGTGATAAGTATTTAACTTTTTGAGCAATGATTGTTATCCATATGAGCAATGATTTATTCAAAGCGTTGAGCAGCAAGACCCGAGTAAAAATGCTGAAAACACTGCAGAAAAAAGAAATGCACATTTCAGGGCTTGCGAGGGAGCTGAATCTTACAACTGGATTTTGGAACTGTGCCGCATCAGGGTCATGGCTGTAGGCTATGAATATATGGTGAAAATGCAGGTGTAATCTTCGAGAGGAGAAGTAGATGTTGTCTGGGGAACGGATTTAGTTCAGCTTAGGGATTTACTGTTGGGATAAGCACAAAGTTAATATTGTTAAGGATGTATGATTTAACAATGCAAACCCAAATAAAAAGATATAATATCTTGTTAAGAGGAAAAGTTCAGCATATTGGTTATCGTGGAATTATTGAAGGTACTGCAAGAAAGTTAGATATAAAAGGTTATGTTTTTAATGATGTTGATGGTAGCGTTAAGATCGCATGTGAAGGTCTTCAGAAGTCGATAGATGCCTTCATAAATACCCTTAACGAATTTGCCAGATCGGATATTGATAGTATTGAGAAAAAGGAAGTCCACGAAGAACTTTATTTACCGTCTGTATTCAGCAGGGTAGCAACCGATGATTATTACGAATTTAGTAAAAAATTCGATATTGGTATAGATTTCCTTGATGGAATAAAAATAGATACCGGGGAAATGAAAGAATCTCTTATTAATATAAATACAACGCTTGAAGCATTTGTAATAAAGCAAGATGGACACAATCAGCGCCTTGAGAAAATCCTTGAAAAACTCGCAGAGAAATAGTTCAGATTATATTACCACTTCATGAATATCAAATCCAGGCGCCTATATAAAGTTCGTATCATTTCGCTGTTTATCTATCCAGTGATTGTCTACAATTTACAATTAGGCCATATTGCTTGTTAGAGAGATTGCTATAAACATGGTAAAAGATTGCATGTCACTTGGTTTTATCAAAGGTAGAATGGTTGGTGTGGATGGAAGTATGATATAATCAAATGAAATGG
>JAKRWB010000513.1 GCA_022353185.1 ANME-2 cluster archaeon
TAAATTCAGGTGCAAAATCTTCACCTGATGCCCCAATCTGACCTGAACCCGCTCCACCCGTTCAAGATCATACAAGAACGCATCCGCTTCATGCCACACATTTTTACGGTCAGATAGCTTCTGAAGACGCCACTGAAGGTCTGCCAGCAGCCGGTACGCCAGCACACACACAAAAATATACACTCTAACCCGCCGCTCCAGCCTGTGACGCACAGGCTCCATTTCCTCAGAAGTCTTCAATGTTCGAAACACCTTCTCAACAAAGTCCTTCTCGAAATAAGCCTTCACGACCTCATCGGGCGATAGTGATTCATCAGTGGAGAACAGCAAATATTTGCCATGTGAGCGTTCAGCTGCTGCGATCTCCTGACTCTTATACTTCCATTCGATACGTGGACCGTTCCCTTTTCTCTTCACACGGGTGAAAACGTAATCCTCCCACGACCCTACAATTGTCTTGATCGCTTTGTGAAGATGTGCCTCTGACCAGTCATTTCCCTCCTCGCTCAACGCGTTGAGATGCTGGCCAATATCTGCCAGAACCTCGTTCTGGGCATTTATTTTACTGGTTCTTCGTTCCTGATTTGTGTAAATGACCACAGAACGCTCCTTACCAAAAAGCTGATCACGTGTCCTTATTGCATAGATGTGCCCTGTTCTGCTTTTATGAACAAATGTTAACGGATTTAAGGGAACATCCATACTGTCAATGATGTTCTTCACCTCTTTCAAAGTCTTAGGAATCCCGCAGATGAGCTTCCAGCCTGCAGATTCGATCATGTTCACATGTTCTTTGGATACATTTCCCCTGTCCCAGATGATAGTTCCCGGTTCGATGCCTGTATCTTTGAGTTGTGTGACAAGATTCCTGATGGTTGATAAACTGTTACGGCTTCCATTGTAGACGAAATGAGATATGGGGTATTTATCAAATTTAGATACGAGAAGAGCAAGATTTACCTGAAGACGCCTGACATGTTTGGCGTTGTATCCAAGCTCTGCCAAAGAGCAGCTAATGCCAAAGAAAAGCACTGACGTGAGATCGTAGGCGACCGTTTCTGTTTCGCCTGGCTTGAGAGGATGTGTCTTGCGCCATTGTTGATAGAGGGCATCATCGATCTGTTGTGTAAAGTCGTGGATCTGCCCTATGGTCTTGTCATCATAGCATACAAAGTCCATGGCTGTTAGAAATGAGTTCCTGGTGAGATCAGCAGGACTGAGATCCATCAGTCTGGGTAAATCTGTTGTGGGAATCCAGTTTTCAAGCATGGTGTTGCTCATGGGGTCCAGAACGCGGTTGATTGCCCATGCGGTCAGAAGCTTTCCGGGAGTGGGACCTTCCATGTTTGGTTCTCCGCAGCAGATCTCATCGATGATGTTGACAAAACCAAGCTGTGATGCGAGCTCCCAGAGGAGGGTGACGGCACCTGCTCTATGAGATCGACTATGTTCTAAACGATCCAGTGTTTTTGGTTTTGAAGGGGCAACCGGTTCTTCGGATCCTAAACTTCTCACATAGATACTTTTGACTTTTCCGTCTACGCGGATGGATTTGTATTCTTCGAGATAAACACGTCCGTTTTTTTTCTTGCGTTTGATTACCATGTAGGGGGGATTGCCCCTACATAGGTATAAAGGTTTCGTTTTGAAATTGGGGTGAAATGCAGAGAAAAAGTAGGTGCATGATCGCGAAATTAAATTAGTTGAGGAGTTAAGAATGGAGTGTGTAGGAGGGAAGAGCTGATCTGTTCAGGTCTTAACCAATTAAGACTCTCTTATACATGGTGACATCACATGGATTCAAAAGACGC
>JAKRWB010000039.1 GCA_022353185.1 ANME-2 cluster archaeon
GATTAACAGCCTCAGTTTCAAGCCTTACCCTCATATATTCTTGTTCATCAAAAGGTCTGCATAAAGCACAAACATCAATGTAAATATTTTTTTGCTTCATTTACTTCTCCCACAATTATAACACGTCGTCTATTTTATGTCTGTACATATACAGAATTTCTTTTACCTAAATGCATACCTATCACCTTTTACCTTCACCTGACTTCCCCCCATTTATGCGCCAGACCTTCCCCACATCTTTCTTCACTTAAGCCGCATCCCCCTCAACCATCATCTTCACCAATTCCCGAAGTCCGACCTTTGCCTCCCATCCCAGCTTCTCCTTAGCCTTCGCCGGGTCCCCCAGCAAAAGCTCCACCTCAGTAGGCCTGTAATACCGTGGATCGAACTCAACCAGAGCATCACCAGTCGCAGCGTCTACTCCAACCTCATCCACACCTTCACCTTCACCTCGCCACTCGATCTCAATACCAACCTCTCCAAATGCAAGTTCCACAAACACCCGCACCGAATGCGTCTCACCAGTAGCGATCACAAAATCCTCAGGCTCATCCTGCTGGACCATGGGTCACATTGCCTCCACATAATCCCCGGCAAAGCCCCAGTCCCGTTTAGCATCCAGATTACCGAGATAGAGTTTAATCTGCAGCCCCTTCTTTATCTTTGCCACAGCCATCGTGATCTTCCTGGTAACAAACGTCTCGCCGCGGATGGGTGATTCGTGATTGAACAGGATACCGTTGCATGCGAACATACCGTATGCTTCCCGGTAGTTCACAGTGACCCAGTAGCCATATAGCTTGGCTGCGCCGTAAGGGCTTCTGGGATAGAATGGTGTGGTCTCGCTTTGCGGAATCTCCTGGACCTTTCCGTAGAGTTCGCTGGTCGAGGCCTGGTAGAACTTTGTCTTCTTTTCCAGGCCGAGGATGCGTATGGCTTCCAAAAGCCGCAGGGTCCCCAGAGCATCGGAATTTGCGGTATATTCCGGTGTTTCAAAGGAAACCTGCACATGGCTCTGGGCGGCGAGGTTATATATCTCGTCAGGCTGAACCTCCTGGACAATCCTGATCAGGTTCGTAGAGTCGGTCAGGTCGCCGTAATGCATAAAGAAATTCACGTTCCTCTCGTGGGGGTCTTTGTACAGGTGGTTTATGCGCTCGGTGTTGAACGAGGAGGA
>JAKRWB010000040.1 GCA_022353185.1 ANME-2 cluster archaeon
CTGGATAAGAAACTCGAAACTGCTATATTTACAAAATCGGAAAATGAAGCAAAATCGCCATCATCAACAAGATTGGTTATTTCCCTGTGCAAATAGGGTGATATTCGTATCTTCTCGGTAACCATTGATTTTCCCATAATATTCATCCTTCTTTAGTTTTTATTTCTCAATCATACGCTTATTAAAACGCCTTTTTAACAATATATCACAATATACATCCATAACATCGTCTTTATTGATTGCTACTGCTGTTTTCATCTCCTCATCGCTCATTTCTCCCATTTCAATATCAAGTTTTTCAAGGGCATCCGGTAACATTGTATCTACTTTTGCTTCAGAAAGTCCGGTCAGACATATAACCTTTCTGAGTATTTCCAGATACGGGACTTCTACACCGACATTAATGTCAAAAACAACTTCTGCCGCCCGGAAAACCTGTTCTTCTTCGGATGGTATATGGCGGATTTGCATTTTTAATTTGTCCAGAATTGCATTTTTTCCCATTTTTTTCTTGAGTTTTTTATAATTGAAAACCAGGTCATGAATACGATTTACTTTACTTTCAGTGAGCTGCTTGAATCTGCCTCGAAGTTGCATATTAGCAAAACCAATCTGGTCTTATATAAATGTAGCTATTCTGCCTGATTCTGTGGATAAAAATGCCCCTGAACAGTCTTATATTTCCTATTTCTCAGGGATTTTAGAACTATAAAAACATATGGCAATATCCATAATGTCTCAAATTTTTATCACTTGTAGGTCATGCCCTATCTCCACAGGACATTGGCATGCTTCTGCCACCACTTTAACCATCCTTGCTTCGAACCCACTGGTTTGTGGATACAGGTGGGTAAGCACTATTTGTCCTATTGAACTTCCCCTTAGCATTTCTGCCAGCGTGCCGGGAGTTGTATGGTTCGTGACATCAAAGGTGTCTGGAAATGAACATTCATGGATTAGCAGGTCAATGCCGTCTGATACATCGATTGCATCAATTATGTCATCAACAGGTTCGGTATCGCCTGAATATATCATTTTTTTCCCATTGGCTGTTACTTTGAAACCCAATGAGGGAAGAGCATGGACCGTGCGCACACACTCCACTTCCAGCCCTTCTACCTTAACCACCTGTCCGGGCGAGAGTTCTGTCACCTCGATTTCGGCTTTGTCCTGCATATACGAATAAGCCACCAGCAGGTCGTCCAGCCACTCCCCGGTGCCAACAGGACCCCACAGGTTCAATTTGGTAACGTCACAGAGCCAGTTGGCCTTGACCAGTGCCAGCACGTCCCCGCAATGGTCCAGGTGCAGGTGGGACAGGAACACATTGGTGATATCGGTATGCCTGTACCCACCCTCAAATATGCGTTGCAGCACTCCGCAGCCGCAATCAAAGAGCACAGGACTGCATCCATTATTTCCTTCTGCATCAATCATCAGCCCGGACTGCATCCTATCCTTTTGAGGTATAGCAACACCGGTTCCCAGCAGTGTAATCTTCATTCGTTCACCTTTTCAGGTCAGGGTGGTCGCTATCTGCTCCATCGTATCCACCAGCAGGTCCACTTCTTCGGGCAGGTTGTATGCACCAAAGGATGCCCTGACCGTGCCCTCAACTTTTAGCAACTTGATGCTGGGTATGGCGCAGTGATGCCCGCTGCGAACGCATATCTTCTTTGTCTCGTCCAGTATCATAGCCACATCGTGGGGGTTCAACCCAATCACATTGAACGGCACCACAGCAGCCCGCTCAGACGGACCGTACACTTCAACTTTGTCAATTTCAGACAGCCGCCTGGCAGCATCCCTTGCCAGGCCCTCCTCATGCCGCTGGATATCCTCGACCCCCAGTGCTTTCACATATTCCACGCCCCTGCCCAGTCCGATGACCCCAGGGATATTGGGCGTCCCGGCCTCGAACCGACCGGGTGCATCCTCTAGTTTATAGTCATCTTCGGTCACGGCATACACGGTGCCGCCACCCAGGTATGTGGGTCTGATGGAATCGGTGTCCTTCAGGTACAGCACTCCTGTTCCCTGGGGTCCCAGCATTCCTTTGTGGCCCGGTACTGCCATAAAATCGCAATCAATCTTCTTCAGGTCAAATGGCATGTGTCCCACGCTCTGTGCCGCATCCACCAGCGACATGCAGCCGTTGCGCTGAGCAATCTTTGTTATTTCTTCCACATCCATCACAGAGCCGAACACGTTGGATACATGGGTAATGGCCACCAGTTTTGTCTTTTCAGTGATGGCACTGTCAATATCATTTGGATTAATTGTTCCGTCAGAATTCGGGGTTACTACTGTTACTTCAACGCCTTTTTCCTTTAACCTGAGCCAGGGCAGCAGATTTGAATGGTGTTCTATATGGGTGGTGATCACGTGGTCCCCGGCCTCCCAGTCCAGTCCCAGTGCTACCATGTTGATGCTTTCGGTAGTGTTGCGGGTGAATATGGTATGTTCGTAATCCCCGCCAATGAATCCGGCTACTGCCTCTCGGGCATCCTCGTAATGGTTGGTGGTCTCCCTGGCAAGCCGGTGTGCACCGCGGCCGTGACTGGCTGCATAGATGTAAAAATAATCGCACATTGCCTCCACGACCTGGCGCGGGGTCTGGGTGGTGGCCGCGTTGTCGAGATATACATATTTCTCCAGCACAGGGAAGTCCTTTCTGATGTGGGCAGGGTCGAACATTGGTGAAAGGTATAGGGCTTTCATGAGAAATATAGTTGCGCAATTTTGGCTGTTGCCGATAATAAAATGAGGCAAAATCGGGTATTGACCCGCTAATCTACTGATGTTTAATACATTCAATATCATATAATATTTTGTAATCGATATGGTAAGGCGTGGACATAAATCAAGATTCACCGATGTTGCTGTTCTTAATGCTTCATTTTCAGATAAAACCGAACTTCCACCATGAAAATGAATCTATTTCAAGGAAATAGATAGGATTTTCAAAGGAAGATTTAATGTATCGTCTTCAAATTAAATGGTAAATCGGAAAATATATTTTTACGGAATCTTTGACAATATATCATTTTTTCGAATAAAAACAAATCAATATCCATTATGTCAATAGAAATATAGATATAAGATAATAATTATTATAGTATTTATATGAATAAATCTGAAATATCACAAATTTTAGAATCATTAAAAATCCAACCTGAAGATATTTCAGACAAAAAGGAAGCAGAAGCATTTCGTCTCCTTCTTCAAATAATCGAGATATTAAATGAAGAAAATCAAGCATTAAAAGCAGAACTGC
>JAKRWB010000514.1 GCA_022353185.1 ANME-2 cluster archaeon
CAACTTGTTGTATTTCAAATTTCATTTTTACAACCTTTGTTTAATAATATTATAGAGCCAAATTGCGTATAACGTTTCCAGCATATTCGACGTTACGACCGAAGGGAGCAATGTTCCGAAGGGCAAGGGCGTAAGCCCGTAGCGTATATGCTGTGTTATCAGTTGTTTTGTGCTTATTTAAATACTCTTTCTATGGCTTGTGGCAATTCTGTAAAACCACTAATTTCAAAATCGGCAGAAAAATCATCATTCGATTCTCCCCGAACAAACCTGATTGTTTTGATACCTATTTCAGATGCCAGACGAAGGTTTTTAGAACTATCATCAACAAAAACACAGCATGAAAGAGGAGATTGAATTCTATCCGATAGAATATCATAAATCCTTTGATCAGGTTTACGATACCCTACTTCACCACTTATAATTATAATTTTGAATAATCCATTTAAATCAAATTTTGTGCGTAAGTAATTGGACCATTCTTTCATATCATTAGATAATATTGCCAAAGAATAAATTCTTGTTAATTTCTTTGCAATTCCCATAAATTCAGGATCTATTCTCAAGCATGTATCAAGATACTCTCTCTCAATTTCTGGATACTCACTATCAAAACCCAACTCGTTCCAAAAATCAAATGATGAGATATCGCCCAGACTTACCTTCAAATACATTTCATTGATTTTTTCTGCAGAAACCATATCGTTTCTTTTTTGAATATACGGCACAAGCAAATCATTTGTATCATCACCAACTTCAAAAATGACACCCATTACATCTAAAATAACCCATTTTATTGACATCTGATCTCCTAAGTACGAAATTGCAGATAATGTTTCGCGGATAAAAAGAAGTTGCCGAAGGCTATTTGGTAAAATCTTTGATTTCCCTTTTATACGCTGTTATATGAAGTTGTGAGTCTATCATTTTAATCTACTTAAACCTTTAAAGATATTCCACATAGGAACTTTCTTTATGTATTCTTTATATTCATCTCCGAATTTATTTATATTGTACTCAGCCTCTTTTCTGGCTGACATCCAGCAACAAAATATGACAGATACACCCAAGATTATGGAAAGGATGGACTGAAAAACCAGGATTAGAGCAATAGACCATATCGCCATTCCCAAGGTTATGGGCTGACGAATAATACCATATATACCTGTCTCAACAAAAGTCGTGGTGTAAGAAAAGTCGTAAGTTTTTGGTTTGCCCTTCCGATTCAGTTGAATAATTGAACCAAAGACCAAAATAGCTGAAGGAATATAGAGAACCCAGCCAATCACCGCCAACCAAGAAATCCCAAAATGCGTCCATGCTCCACGAATACCGATAGTTAATTCGAGCGTCAACAAGGTGAAAAAGATGCCCAAACCTGTATGGATATAAATTTCAGCGGTAAACCGTTCTTTAACTGCTTGCATTATCCATATTCCATTAGCAATCCATATAATGGTGCAGATGCCAATACAAAGATACATAGCTAACATTTGTTTACTTCCATTTTCACATTTAGGCAAGTAATTTCATATAACATAGTATATCCAATCCACTTCGCATTTCCCTACAATTTGGCGTTATATCCGAACAAGGTTCGGATATACATCATTCTGGTCGAACACATTCATCTTCGATCATCTTCTCCTCCTCTTTTTATCGGCAAACTATCTAATGGGCTTTTAATCTCACATATATTCTTGTTACTCACATGTGTGTATATTTCTGTCGTCTTCGAACTTTTGAGCCCTAACAACTCTTGAATATACCGCCTATCAGTCCCGCCCTCCAGTAGATGTATAGCGAAACTATGCCTGAGAGAACAACCACATCTCTCAGGCTTCCTTCACACCCCAGACCTCCGAAACTGTACCGTCTCGATCACCAGCATCACCCCGGCCGCCACAGCCAGCCCGATCATCCCTTCCAATGTGCACGCGGCTGCAGGTATGACGGCGGGCGGCGGGAGAGTGAAGGGATG
>JAKRWB010000515.1 GCA_022353185.1 ANME-2 cluster archaeon
AGTACCAACAGTATCATCCTGGGCCTGGGTGTGGACTATTCCATCCATATCATGCACCGTTACAAAGAGGAGAGGGAAAAAGGAGCCAATCCCCATGAGGCTATCCAGACCTCTATTTCAAGGATAGGCAAGGCCATTGTGACCTCGGGACTGACCACATCAGGCGGGTTTGCTGCAATGGTGCTGTCTCCTTTCCCGCTTATGCAATGGTTCGGCATCATTGCGTTCATTTCCATATTGCTGATACTATTGCTGACACTTACAATGCTGCCTGCCTTGTTGATATTGATTGACAGGCCAGGGGCGAACCACCTCAATTACAGGATGACATCAAGCGATAACATTTTATGACAACATGTTGATATTACATGTTGATATATCATGTCGTTTAAACATGTACAGGTAAAACTGGAAGATTATGAATATTCAGGGCTTAAAATGTTAGCTGATGAGAAACATCTCTCATTAAAGGATGCTGTCAGGGAGGCCATATTGTTCTGGGTAAGGAATAAGTCAGACCTTGACAAGGATGACCCTTTCTTCAAAACGTCCGGGATGTTCTCAACTGATGAGCACCTGTCAGAGAACCATGACCGGATATATGAGGTATGAAATGTGCTTTTCATAGACACTTCTGCATTCCTGGCACTGGCGAATGACAGGGATAACTTCTACAAAGCAGCTCAGTGTTTCATGATGGACCTGCAAAATGGAAAATTCAGACCTACCAGATTGATCACCTCTGATTATATCATAGATGAAACTTTAACCAGGATCAGGTTCAAGGTAGGGCATACACAGGCTGTTAGCTGGGGCCGGAACATCCATAGTTCGAAAATTATTGAATTGCAGAGGGTTGATGAGACGATTTATGAGAATGCAATGGCAATATTTGAGAAATATAATGATAAACAATTGAGCTTTACTGACTGTACCAGTTTTGCATTGATGAAAAGCATGGCCATTGATGATGTTTTCACCTTTGATGAAGATTTCAGGAAAATGGGATTTAATATTATGCCATAACAGTTGAATATGGAAGAAAATATATCGAACGAGATGGGGAGAGTTATATGAGTAATAATACAATAAAAGTCTTAATAATGGGGGCGGCAGGCCGGGATTTCCACAATTTCAATGTATATTTCAGGGATAATCCTGCCTACCATGTGGTGGCCTTCACTGCAACGCAGATACCTGATATCGAGGGCAGGACATACCCGGCTGCCCTTGCCGGTGAGCGGTATCCTGATGGCATTCCCATATACCCGGAAGATGAGCTTGTTGACCTGATACATTCACATTTCATTGACCAGGTGGTGTTCGCCTACAGCGATGTGCCATATTATTATGTCATGTCAAAAGGTGCATTGGTCAATGCTGCTGGCGCGGATTTTATCATGCAGGGACCCGAATCCACTATGATTGGGAGCAGCAAACCCGTGATATCGGTCTGTGCGGTGCGTACGGGTAGCGGCAAGACCTCTGTGAGTAAAAAAATATGCCAGATACTGCGAAAGCTGGGTAAAACATCATCGGTGGTCAGGCATCCCATGCCCTACGGGGACCTGGCAAAGCAGGCAGTGCAGCGTTTTTCATCGTACGAAGACCTGGATGAAATGGACACCACCATCGAGGAGCGGGAGGAATACGAGACTCATATCGATGTGGGATGTACGGTATTCGCAGGTGTGGATTATGAGAAGATACTACGCAGGGCCGAGGCCGAGGCAGATATTGTGGTATGGGATGGAGGTAACAACGATTTCCCGTTCTTCAAACCCGACCTGAGCATTGTGGTGGCCGACCCGCACAGGGCCGGGGACGGGCTCACGTACTACCCTGGTGAAATTAACCTGCGAATGGCAGATGTGGTCGTGATCAATAAACAGGACACGGCAGAACTGGAAAATATCGAGCTGGTGCGCCGCATCATTATGGAGGTCAACCCGGATGCCAGGATCATTGATTCTGCCTCACCCATCACAGTGGAACATCCTGAGCTCATCAAGGGTAAACGGGTGCTGGTGGTGGAGGACGGGCCTACCCTGACCCATGGCGGCATGAAATACGGGGCCGGTACTATTGGTGCCAAAAAAGCGGGGGCACGGGAGATAATTGACCCCAGGCCGTATACGGTGGGTACGATCACCGAGACCTTCAAGAAATATCCTGATATGGGACCGCTGCTTCCTGCCATGGGTTATAGCGACCGGCAAATTCAGGACCTGGAAGAGACCATTAACAGGGTTGATTGCGATGCAGTGGTCATCGGGACACCCATTGACCTGAACCGGGTTATCAATATTAATAAACCTGCTACCAGGGTGCGCTATGAGATAAAAGAGATAGGGGAGATGACCCTGGAAACGGTAATAGATGAGTTCCTTAAAAAGGTGGATGCTTGAGCCTTATAGTGGCCGCTCTTGGCGGCAATGCAATTATCAAGCCGGGGCAAAAAGGCACCATAAGGGAGCAGTTCGACAATACTTTTGAATCCATGGGGTATATCGCCCATCTGGTGCGGGCGGGCCACCGGGTGGTGCTGACCCACGGGAACGGGCCGCAGGTGGGTTTTATTATGATGCAGGTGGAGGCGGCCAGGGGGAAGGTGCCCTATGTACCACTGAATGTGGACGTGGCCCAGTCCCAGGGGAGCATGGGATATATGATTGCACAGAGCCTGGTGAACCAGTTGAAGGACCATCATCTCGATACGAGGGTGGCCCCGGTGGTCACGCAGGTGCTGGTGGACCCCCATGACCCTGCGTTTGAGCATCCTACCAAGCCGGTGGGGCCGTTCTATGACAGGGCACATGTGGAGGAACTTGAACGCTGCGGCCATGCGATGGTGGAGGATAGCGGCCGGGGCTGGCGCAGGGTGGTGCCTTCGCCCGTGCCAGTGGATATCATTGAAGTGGAAGTCATTAAGAAACTGGTCCGGGACGGCGTTATCGTGGTGGCCTGTGGGGGCGGGGGTGTTCCTGTGGTTGAGGAGGATGGCGACCTGAAGGGTGTGGATGCGGTGATTGATAAGGACCTGGCGTCGAGTTTGCTGGCCAGGGAGATCGGGGCGGATGTGGTGATGTTCCTGACTACTGTGGATAAGGTGTGCCTGAATTATAATACGCCAGCCCAGGTTGAACTGGACAGGCTGACTGTGGAGGATGCGCACCGCTACCTGGCAGAGGGGCAGTTCACGCCCGGGAGCATGGGGCCCAAGATCCAGGCTGCGGTGGAGTTTGTGGAGCAAGGGGGGGAGCGGGCGGTTGTGTGCAGGCCTGAGGGTGTGGTGGAAGCGCTGGAGGGGAGGAGGGGGACTGTTGTTGTTAGGTGATTGGTAAGGCGGTTAATCCGGGTTATGTGTATATAGTTGTGAAATGCCGCTGAAAATATTCCGTAAGTTATATATCAAAGATAATCAAAGGTTGAAGTAGCAGGGTGTTCAGGAAGGAGTTTCCACATTTGAAGGATGCTGTGGTGATCACCTCTGGGCTTCAAATTGGTACTTTGACTCTGTGGGAACTGGCTGGGATGTAGTTGAGAAATATATCTCAGTATATAATTCATATGAGCATTACTGGAGGTAAATACGGAAAAATCGCTATATTCAGGCCTTGGACATTTGTCCGAGGTATACCGATGACGAAAACTCCATCCTCAATCCAACCCCACACTCAAAAACCTTAAACCCAATAACGCCCAATACCCCATTATGCACAAAATTGCCAAAATTGATAAATTTGGGAGAATTTCAATTCCTGCCAAAATGAGGGAATCCCTCTGCCTGAAAGAATCCACAGCAGTATACATAATAGACAGGGACAACGAACTCATCATACGCCCAATCCATACCAAAACTCCTGATGCCGCAAAGAAAATCTCTAAGATGAACCTACCCATAGACGATTGGGAGACCATGGAACAGGAAATCGAAACAGGTGCTGTCAATGAATGAATATTTCATTGACACAAATATATTCATGTATGCCGCAGGCAAACCCCATGAATTCAAACAGCCCTGTGTTGACATCCTGTCCAGAATCCAATCTGGAGAATTGAACGCAGCAATTGATACCGAAGTGTTCCAGGAAATATTATACAGGTACCACCATATCAATCTTCCAGACAAAGGAACAGACCTGGCATGGAGCATGATGGATTTAGGAATAAATGTGCTGCCTGTTACCAAAAAGGATATTGAAATATCCCTGTACTTTTATCAACAATACCGGGCTAAAGGTGTTTTACCAAGGGACATCATCCATGCTGCCACAATGTTGCAAAACGGGCTTGAGGTAATTGTAAGTGTGGATAAGCATTTTGACGTTATCGAAGAAGTTCAGCGGATTGCTCCTTCTGACTTAATCTAATGTATCTCCTTCACTCATACAAACAGCTTTGTTTCCCAACCCGTTCGAAAAACACTTATATCAATCAGATGAAATGTATAATTAAGGAGAAGTAATCATGTCAATCGAATTTTCTCTCTATGAAAAAAAGCTAATTAATGAAATTAAAGAGACACCACAAGAATATCTACCGAATCTACTTCAGATTGTGCGGTTATTTCGTGAGAGTGTAGTCTTGAAGCCAGCAGAAGTTAGCTTTCACCAGGGTTGGAAAGAAGCGAAAGCAGGTGATACACGACCGGTGTCTGAATTGTGGGATGGCATTGATGCCGAGTGAATCATCCGAACCAGTGCCAGTGCAGGTTGAGTTCACTCCAGAATTTAAACGTAATCTCCGAGCGCTTTTTAAAAAATATCGACACATTCGCTCTGACGTTCAGCCAGTGATTAACCAACTTCAAGCAGGCGAGGTCATTGACGACCAAGTGCCTGGAACACATTATACTATATTCAAGGTGCGGGTTAGGAATAGTGATATCCAGAAAGGGAAACGTTCTGGTTATCGCCTGATCTATCATTTCAAGACATCCAAAAATATAATTCTTGTGACTATTTATTCCAAGTTGGATCAAACAGACATCTCAGCTAAGCAGATTAGGCGTATTTTAATCGGATTTGATAGGTAAAATGCATAACTGTGTGAATAATACACAAAAAGAAAGTTAAATAACCAGGACATTTGAAGAAATAAATCATGTCACATTATGGGTTGAAATCCCCAGTCAGGATTTGCTCCTGGGCGACGAGAACGGAGAAGGTTAATAGTAAAAGTAGCCCGGCGCTATCTGGAAGGTGGGCAGTTCCCACCCGGTCCCAAGATACAGGCTGCGGTGGAGTTTGTGGAGCAGGGGGGGACCGGGCGGTTGTGTGCAGGCCTGAGGGTGTGGTTGAGGCGCTGGAGGGGAGGGGGGACTGTGGTTGAGAAGTGAATCTCATCGTACAATAGACGAGCATAAATTGAAATATAGGAATAAAAAATAAATGGCTCTCGTGTCAGCGTAGCGTTACTTCTATTTTAAATATAAACCAAATCATAAACACCCATCAAAACAACAGCAACTTATCTTTAATCCCTTCAATCCTATCCACAGCCGCCCCCCCCACCTCAACAGGCGAGCGCCCTTCCAGGTCAGCCTTAACCAAAGAAATATCATAAGGAAGGATGCCCAGTATCGGTATCCCCAGCTCATCCAGCCGGGATTCCACAACACCAATATCCTCCTCCCTGACCTTATTGACCACAGCAGCGAACTTCCTAATCCCAAGTTCAGTGCCCAACCTCTTAATCCTCTCAGCTGTCTCAAGACTGCGGGAACCCGGTTCCACCACCACAATCATCAGGTCGATACCCTTAGTGGTCCCCCTGCCCAGATGCTCGATACCGGCCTCCATATCCATTATGACCACTGACGAATCCTTGAGCACCACATGCCGCAACAGTGCCCTTAAAAACGAAGACGCAGGACACATGCATCCGGACCCGCCCCGCTCCACAGTACCCATGACCAGCATCCTCACACCATCAGGTCCCACCGCACCGAAACGCTCCACCACATCGTCCACCTTCGGGTTCATCCTGAACATCCCGTCCGGACCACCCGCCCGCTCATCAATTAACTCCTTATATTCGGTCAAAGGTCCTGGCGGATTATCAATACCCAGCGCTGACGCCAGGTTCATATCCGGGTCCGCATCTATTGCCAGCACATCCATACCGTCCCTTGCCATGAGCCGTGCCAGCGTACCTGCCAGGGTGGTCTTGCCCACCCCCCCTTTTCCTGTGATAGCGATTTTCATGAATTGAAAAATGAGATTATACTTCGATAAGTTCCACGCAAATACTGTCGTTCAAGATTATCAATGCACCGTACCCCTGGGATGCCTCCCCCACATTGACTATAGTGGTATCCCCCTTCATTGCCGTACCCCTGGCCTCATGAATATGCCCGCATACGATGAGGTCAAAGCGGTTCATGAACCTGGCAATTGCATGACTGCCCACATGCCCGACAGAAAGTTTATCCACATAACCAAAAGGAGGAGCATGACTCAATAATATATTCCTGATACCCGAACAAGAGCTTAGCATAACATCAATTGCTTCTTCCATATCTTCGTCAGTAAGTTCAAACGGGGTGTTAAAAGGCGTACTGTTTGAACCTCCCAGCCCCATAAAACTTGCATCACCCAAAGGGTAACATTTCTTGTGCAGATTAATTGCACTCGAACCATCCAGCACCTCAAGTATGCTGGTCTGGTCGCAGTTACCGGGTACAGCCAGTACAGGTACATCGAACATCTCAATAAGTTCAAGTGCCTTCTCATCAGGCCCGAAATTAGTAATATCGCCCGATATCAGTACGCCATCAATCTCACCAGCATGTTCAAGCAATGCCTGCACTTTTGAGAAATCCCCATGAAGGTCTGATAGTGCCAGTATTTTCATGAAATTACCCTTCAATTCATTTGCGTTAGACAGATATATGTCTTGTGCATTTTACATTTGCATGCGAGAGTTTATTGTAGTGGGACACAAAGCCGTAACAGACGGACAGTTCAGCCTCAATGACCTTCCGGGTAGTGCTGGCAGGATGGATATATTGTGCCGTTGCGTGAACTCGGCACTGTTCCTGAGCCATGACCTGCGCAGGGATGTAGTCATTTACCTGGTACTGCTGGGCGAACCTGGACCACCAAAGATTATAAAATTCATTGGCCAGGATGTACGCTACCTTAACCCTGACGAGCGCAGCAGCGGCTCACTTATTAAAAAAGCGCTGGAGTTAAAAGCGAGAATCAGGTGGAAAGAATCCACACCCGGTGTATGGGTGCGACAGGGAGACCTTGAAGACCTGCTGGCAGAATTGAACATCAATTCTGATGAAAATGTCAATGGGAGTGTCGATGAGGGCACAGATAATAAATTGTATTATCTCCATGAAGACGGTACCGACATAAGGGATAAGATGGAGGGAACTTTACCGCAACGGGCAACATTCATCCTGGGCGACCATGTAGGCATGACACCAGATGAGGAGCACAAAATAATGGATGCAGGCACCCAATCCATTAATGTGGGACCGTTAAGCCTGCATGCTGACCACTGTATCATTGTGGTCAATAACGAACTTGACAGAAAAAATAATTAAAGGAAAGGGTGCGATTAAAGCAACCCTGACCTCTGCAATACAAGCAAGTCTTCTGTACTGATCTTTTCACCCAGTTTGAACTGGGAGAATATCTCTTCTGCGTCAATTTTGGTCTGAGCCATGACAGCAGAATCCCTGGTTTTCTTACCCTTCCTTCTTAGACCCATTAAGGTCTTATCAATGTCGCGTATCTCTTTTTGAGTCTTTATGAACTGGGCGTGCTGTTCATCAGCTGATTCCTGGATCTTTACGAAATCCTTGTGTACCGAATCAGACTCTGCCCGGACCTTGTCAGCCTCTTTAAAAGTGGCAATCATCTTTTCATGATATTCCTGGGCTGCATCGGCAAACACTTTCACCTGTTCATGATATACAGAAGCCTCATCCCTTAATTTCTGTGCATCTTCAAGAAGAGTCTTGAGTTCCTGGTTACCTTCAAGTTGTGCCTTGCGGCTCTTGAATTCCTCGGTGAGATGCCCAATTTTTTCAACCAGTTCTCGTTCAGCACTGGTTTTCATTACCTGGGTCTGCTGCTTAAATTCAAGAGTGTCAATTTCATGCCTCATCTCTTTTAAAGATGGGCCGCTACTAAGATTCAGATCTTTCCTGATTTTATCGATCTGAGCATAAAATTTATTAGCTTTCTCATTTAATTCATCACGCAGGGTCTTGTTCGAACCCACAGATTCATTGTTGGAATCTCTCTGGGTCTTAAGTTCCTGTGCTTCTTCAATGAGTTCTTTTGTGCGCTTATTAAGTTCGTTCCGTTTAGCAGCCAACGCACTGGCTTCGGAATTTAAACTGTTACGCTTGTCCTTGTATTCCTCTGACTTTTCTTTAAGGTCAGTTTTCCTTTTTTGCAGTTCATCTAGCATTACCTAATAGTCCTCCTTCTCCAGCAATGAATGCTGGTATTTCATGCACCTCATAATGCACGATACAGTACGAGAGCAACCTGTCAGCACACCTACGTGCCAGGGCCACATCGATTTACCTTCCACACTTCCGTGTCCAACGTACCTGATTAGTGAAATGCTCTGTGAGATTTAGGATATTACTGAAAAATTGATTCTCAAAAAATTTTATGTTTATCAAGTCTGTCCATCTTATTTCCAGGAAATCCACAAGCATTTCCACAATCAAAGCAACTATGAACGCTTTGGTATTTGAGCTTTAAGGTAATTACATCCTTTTAACCTTTTCGGGTGATTTCAGCCTATTGCAGCCCTTCTTAACAGGATGATCAGTGATTCAAATTTCATCTATAACGTGCACTATAGAGACAATATCAGGTTAGAAGAGGAATAAGAAATGACAGACTTAACTGTAATTCTCGCTTTCCGCACGTCTCAGATCAAAAATAATATTTTTCGCATTCGTTCCTCATCAGATTCAAAGCACCCTACAATTCATCAGTTATATTTGTCACTCTTTTCTCAACACTCACAGCCGTGCCATATGCCAGTATCCCGACTGAGCTTGGCATAACTCATGTTCTAATATCGGTATTTTCTTTAGACCTCTGTATCCTTCGTCTAGATATCCACTATTCGATCCATCTTATTGCAGTTTTAGTTGAATAGAATTTTTCTTCGTCGATTGTTCTAGAATGCATAATTGGATTTCTACCGTAATTATACCAATTTTTTAATTGGACTTTTGCATCACCAAAATCTTCATCGTTTCTAGAATAAATCTTTTTATATGTTTCAAAAATGTTATTATAATCTCCAAAATCAGCATAGTTTATAAGTTCCTTTTCAGGTTCAATACCCAATTTTCGATCTCTGTTTTCCTTTTCTTTCCATTTTTCCACAACAGGGGGTAAATCTTTATCCAATCTTTTAACCTGACTTTGACAGGTAAATAATAATATAGTCCTCAGCATGTTTGTTATTAATGACATACCAAACGAAACTAAGGACAG